>JANLHZ010000019.1 GCA_024653775.1 Planctomycetota bacterium
GCAAGCGACATCGATAATTCGGAGCCGTCAAACGAGACGTTTGACGGCTTTTGCGGACGAGGACGTCCGCGGTCCCAGGTGCCTACGATAGTTTCTAAAAAGTGTGGGCGGCGGTGGAAAGACGTGCAGTATGATGAGATGAGGACGGCTGCGTTACAGACCCGCCTGCCTGAGAAAAACGTCGCTCAGACGGCAGTACAGCGCCCGGCCGTGTTTTTCGATGGTGATGACTCCGAGGCCTGCGAGAATTGGAGGAACATAACTCGCGAGCTTCCCGCCAACACTGTGGCTCCGCAGAAATGCTTCGAGCGAATCCGGTTCAGGAAGTCGATTCTCGGTTGTGGAGCCGAGCGCCACCGCTTCACTCGACCCGATGAAGACGATCGTTTCGCGAATCAGGTTCATCTTGTCGAAAAATACGAGGTTTCCTTCCTGGTACGGATCGCTGGAATCGAGGCGTTTCCCGTAATAGATGTGGATGTCGCCGTAGCTCTCTTTCACGCGGAATTTTATGGCTTTCCCTGGAGTTTCATATATCCCGTCGACCGGCAGCTTCGCGGCGGTTTCGGCCCACATCCGGATTTTTTTTTGCGCTTCCACGGATGTTTTGCTTTCAGTCACGGCTTGCCTCCGACAACTATCTATGCAGCAGAAAACGGAAATGTAGCACGGGCGAATAAAAAATTTTCAATCGAGGGCAAAAAAACTTTTCATGAGAAGGAATAACATGAATAATCGAGGTGTTTGATGAGCAAAGGGCTGCAGAACTGCAAATTTATCAAATTTGGAAATACAGGAGTGATGGAGAATGGCGCACGAGAAGAAAGATTACTCGGCACTGGTCGGTAAGCTTGATGGCCTAAGCGCGAAGCAGATCGAGGCGCACCTCGGATTGTACGCGGGCTACGTCAACAAGCTCAACGAAATCGAGGCGAAACTGAAGGAAACCGACCGCGGGACGTCCAACTACTCCTACGGCGCATTTTCGGAACTCAAGAGGCGCGAGGCGGTTGCGTTCAACGGCACCTACCTGCACGAGCTTTATTTCGACAACCTCGGTCATTCCGGGCAGCCTTCCGCTGAGCTGACGGCTGCGATCAATAAGAGTTTCGGCAGCCTCGACGCATTCCTCGCGGATCTGAAGGCTACCGCCCTCTGCACGCCGGGCTGGGCAATTACGACGTTCAATCGCAAAGACGGCCTCGTCCACAACTACGTAATGTACGAACACCACATTGGATTCCCGGTCCATCAGGAGCCGCTGATTGCGCTCGATTCCTGGGAGCACGCGTTTATGATCGATTACGGCACTGGCCGTGCGGGTTACGTCGACGCGTTCTTCAAGATTCTCAACTGGGACGTCGTGAACTCGAGGTACGCCTCACTGAAGAAATAGCATCCTCCACCATGCTGCCCAAAGAGTCCTCCATTACTTCGGTAATGAGGACTCTTTTCTTTTTTGGTCTTGCGAAGTAGATTGCCAGGGACTCTTTGGAGTTTTGGGGGCTGCCCAAAGAGTCCTCTGTTACTTCGGTAATTAGGACTCTTTTCTTTTTTGGTTAAAGCATGTTTCCAAATATCGCGAAAAGTTCATATAACGAGGGCCGCGGCGGCTCTTCGGGCTATCGCATTTTTAGACTCCGGTTTGCTCTTTGTGCTAGAGTTCGATAAGAAAGAACACGAGTTGAAGGAAGCCCTCAAGCGCGAGGCCGCCATTTCACCGTGTAAGAAGGCCTTCGGCTTTCCGGAATGGAAGACGGAGCCAACAATAGATTTCGTCCCGAAGTCACGTATGGCCGGAGAGCAGATACAAGACACCCGACTCGCGGAAGTGATCGCCGCGAACAGAAGATATCGTGACATTATCGAGAAGGATCCGGAGTCGTCGAAGCAGCAGTACGAGCTGCTCAACAAGAAGCTCGCGCAGCGAGGGCTTGTGTTCGGCGGACAGCCGATTACGGTTTACATCAAGCCGGATTTCATAACGACGCAGGAGCGGGACGTCGCGTGTCACATCGTCCATCGCGTAATCGGCGTGCTCGAGAAAGCCATCGATCTCTATGAAGCGGATCCAGGTATCCGCTCTTTTTTTGGTCTCACTCCGGAGGAAGATTACCTCGTCCGGATCAACCACGGTTACAAGCGGCGCGCTGTTCTTTCGCGGCTCGACGGCTTCCTGCATCACCAGGTCGTTAAGTTCCTCGAATTCAACATGGACTCGCCGGCGGGGCCTGGGTTCATGGACCTTATCGAGGAAGAGATGTTCCGTCTGCCGCTGTTTCGCGAGTTCCTGATGGACTATCAGGTCGGACGGACCTCGCGGAGGATGCTGGTGCTACAGGCGCTGCTGGACTGCTATCGCGACTGGGGCGGAGTCCACTGGCCGAGGATCGCGATCGTCGATTGGAACGACGTCGCGACGCTGAGCGAATTCCTTATCCTGCGCGAGTTCTTCATCGAGCACGGCTTCGAAACCGTCATCGCGGACCCTCGGGAACTCGACTTCTCCCGCGGGAGACTTCGAAAGGGCGACCTCACCATCGACATCGTGTACCGAAGGATTCTGACCCACGAAGTCGCGCGGCATCCGAAGGACTGCAAGGCTCTTGTAGAAGCCGTCAAGCAGGGCGCGGTGTGCATGGTGAACAGCTTCAAGTCGAAACTCGCGTCGAGCAAGGCGCTGCTCACCATCTTCACCGACACCGAGTACGAGAGATATTTCACCGCCCAGGAGAATCGCACCAAGCGTGTCTGCCTCCCGTGGACCGCGAGGATTCAGGAAGGTCCGATCCTCGTCGCAGGAAAGCTCATCGACGGCTTCGATTTCGTCTGCGGAAACAAGAATATGTTCGTCCTGAAGGCAGGTCACAGCCACGGGGGGAAGGACGTCTACATCGGAAGGGAGACTCCGGAGCACGTCTGGGACGCCGCGATGGAGCGCGCGCTGTTCCAGGGAAACTGGGTCGCGCAGGAGTACGTCCCGATTCCGGAGAAGTCGATTCCGGTGTTCTCGCCGGACCTCAAATTCGAGAAGAAGAAGATCAACATGAATCCGTTCAGCTTCCTCGGCCACTACGGCGGAGGAATGTCGCGAATTTCGTCAAGCTCGATAATCAACGTCTCCCGCGGCGGCGGCCTCGTGCCCGTGATGCCTTGCAGGAAGCGCGTCATCCCGCTCCGTGCGCCGCCAGAGGTGTATTGAGTTTCAGGACGCGCAATATCGGCGACGCTCGTGGTATTATTATCTTCTGAATGCATTACAAGGAAATCGAAATGAAGATCAAGATGACAGCCGTGTTTCAGAAGGTGCCTGCGGGGTTCGTAGGGTTTGTTGAAGAACTTCCCGGTGCAAACACACAGGGCGAAACTCTGGATGAAGCTCGTGCAAACCTGCTGGATGCGAATCGGACGCTTGCCGAGACCTGAGGACCGGAAACTACAAGTGCCGGGGATTTTCTCGTTCTAAAGTTCGACAATCTCGAAAGGAGAGTGGAATGCGCAGACGGGTGGTGCGCATACAAATTCATGCGGACGATTTGTTTGGAATTGTGCGTTGGTTCGGTAATTCACGTATTCTGCCATCCCCGCAGGATCAGTTCGCCATCTTGAATTTAATTCCTTTGCGCCTTCGCACCTTTGCATCTTTGCGCG
>JANLHZ010000021.1 GCA_024653775.1 Planctomycetota bacterium
CGGTTCAGGTGAAGGCACGATCAGGTTCAGTAATCGCGCGGGTGGGTCGGACGTCGCTCCCACAGAGAGAATTCGCATTGACGAATCAGGCAACGTCGGCATCGGAACCGCCTCGCCTTCGGCGGATCTGGACGTTGCCGGCACCGTTCAAGCCTCGGCGTTTGTCGGAGACGGTTCCGGACTCACGAACGTCTCGTCGACTCCGATGGTGGTCGGGAAGATGTCGAGTCTTGCGGGAACGCAGAGTTTTGGGAACGCAGGAGATATCGTTGTCGATGTCGACAACATTGATATCGACCCGGACGGCATAGCCGATATTGTGAACAACAGGTTCAACATCCCAACCGCGGGAACCTATCAAGTCCACGGGACCATACAATTCAACGCAATTCCGGACGGGAGTTCAATTGCCGCGCGTATACGCGTCAACGGAACGATCGTCGCGGGAGAATGGAGCCATTCAGGCCTTGCGACCGACCTCGCGGCTTCAGTCACAACTATCCTCGATCTTAACCCGGGGGATACTGTCGATTTCCAGGTTAGGCAGACTTCCGGCGCGCCTCGAACTTGTCCGACAGCCACGTTTGAGGCTCCGCGGTTCGAGATCACTCAGATCAGGTAGATCGGAATATTGCAAGACTCTGATAAAATGGAAACGAGGATTGGATTATCCGACTCCGTTACATTTGAGCTTCGTTTTTCAGATATTAAAACTCGCCGGAGTCGGAAGCGGAATCGCTTGCGGAGCTGACTGCGCGGTAGATCTTTCCTTCCAGCGACACCGCGTAGAGTTCCCCGGCGTCGTCTTCGCCGAAGCTCGATAGCGTCGAGACGGTCGCGAACTTCTCGTTCAGCTTCACCTCGGAGTCTTCGTACTTCAGCGCCCAGACGTTTCCGGTGCCGAAGTCGCCGTAGACGTAGTGCCCGACGAGGTCCGGAACTTTCTCTCCGCGGTAGACGTATCCTCCGGTGACGCTGACGCCTTCGGACCGTCCGTACTCCACGACGGGCGGGACGTAGCCGTCCTGCGCGGTCAGCCGGTTCGGATTCATGAAGCTGGTCGTGCCCTCGAAAATCCTCCAGCCGTAGTTGCCGCCCTTCGTGATGACGTCGATTTCCTCCAGCCTGTTCTGCCCGACGTCTCCAGCCCAGAGGTTTCCGTTTTCGCGGTCGAATGAAAATCGCCATGCGTTGCGAAGTCCATACGCCCATATTTCGCCGCGGGCGTTCTGCCGCGACGCGAAGGGATTATCTTCGGGAATCTTGTACCCTTCGCCACCGCGGACGTCGATGCGGTGGATTTTGCCGAGCATGGTTCCAAGGTTCTGCGCGTTATTCATCGGGTCGCCTGCGAATCCGCCGTCGCCGAGCGCGAGGTAGAGCATCCCGTCCGGCCCGAACGCGATCATTCCGCCGTTATGGTTCGCAAAGGGCTGCGCGACCTCGAGAAGGACTTGCTCGCTGGCGGGGTCCGCAAGCTGCGTTTCGGGATCGACTTTATACCGCGCGAGCACGTTCCGCTTCGGGTTATTCGCGGAATGATGGACGTAAAACTCTCCCGATTCCTTGAAATCCGAAGCGAACGCGAGTCCGAGAAGACCTTCCTCGTTTCCCGCGCTCAGAACCTTGCCGCGGATGTCGAGAAAGGTCTTCGTTTCGCTGACTTCATCGCTGTTCTCGAATACGAAAATCCTGCCTGCCTGCTCGACTACGAAGACGCGATTTGTTTCGTCCCCCGCGCCGCAGAGGAATACCGGGCGCGTGAAGTTCGGGAGATTTTCGAACGCGCGGACGAACGACACGTTCCCGAGCTGATTTCCCTTGGCGTTCCCCGGAAGCGGCACGGCGTCTCCCGCGCAGATCGAAGTCGCGATGACGACAAGGCTTGCAATAGTGAAGTGAAAGAGACGCATAGAGGCAGTTAAGAGTTAAGAGTTAAGAGTTAAGAATTTACTCAGCCCTCTCCGTGGATTTGGTGGCTGGCGATTCTATTAGGAATCCTCACTTGTTGCTGGAACGTAATTCCGCGAAGATTTTAACCGCGCGCTCAAGGTTTTCGTCGCTCGTCGCGAAGCTGAGGCGGAAATGCGTGTCCCGGTTACTCATCGCTGTGCCAGGAACGAGAAGCAGCCCGCGTTCCAGCGCCGCGCGGCAGAACTCCTGACTCGTCCCGAACGGCGCCTTCGGATACGCGAAGATCGCCCCGCCCGGCTTTTCGACCTCGTATCCCGCGCGCAGGAGACCGTTATAGATGATGTCGCGCTTTTTCGAGTAGCCGGAAACGTAATCGCTCATATCCACGTCGAACGCTACCATCGCTCCCTTCTGCACAAGCGTTGGCGGGCACACGAAAGTGAACTGCTGAAGCGTCCGCATCCGATCGACGACGTCCGGCGCGCCGACCGCGTATCCGAGCCTCCAGCCGGGCATCCCGAACGTCTTGGTGAAGCCGCCTACGATGAGGCTGTTCTCCGGCAGGAAGTCCTTGATGCAAAGATGCTGAGAATCGTAGCTGAACGTCTCGTAAATCTCGTCCGACACGACGAAGACGTCGTGTTTCCGCGCGACGTCCGCGACGATCCGGTAATCGTCCTCGGTAAAGCAGACTCCCGTGGGATTCGCGGGGCTGTTGATTATTATCGCGCGGGTCTTGTCGGTGATCTTGCTTTCGATCTCCTCGCGGGTGACGTGGAAATCCGGGTAGAGACTGTAGAACACGGGTTTCGCGTTCGAAAGCTTGATCAGCGTCTCGTAAACGATGAAATACGGGTCCGGGAGCAGAATTTCGTCGCCAACGTCGCTGAGCGTGAAAATCGCCAGGGTGAGCGCGCCCGCGGTTCCGGATGTGAGCATAAGCTGATCCTCCGCGGGAATCGTCGGATACTTTTTCCCGATCCACGAACGGGTCTTCTCGACCAGCTCCGGATAGCCCTGCGTCACGCTGTAGCCGCCGCAGCCGTCCCGAACGGCTTTGATCACGGCGTCCTTTATCAGGTCCGGGACGTCGAAATCGGGTTGTCCGATGCTGAGGTCGATAAGGTCCGTCCGAGTCCGTCCCATATCGAAGACTTTCCTGATCCCCGAAGGATTTATGGCTTTTGCTCTATCGCTGATCCGCGTCATCAGGGTCCCCTTTCTTTCCCGGGGAGTCCGGAACCGCGCACCCGGTCTCCAAAGTACGCGTGCTTGACTTTGAACTAAGTATTGAGCGAACCGGGGGGAAGTGCAATTTTTGAATTTTAAATTTTGAGGGGCGCGGGAGGAGCCGCGCACGAAGTAAGCGGTAAAACGAGAATCGCTGAAATCTAAAATCTGAAATTTGAATTGCTGGGCGCGGCAGTGTACAATCCTTCCAACAGGCGGGTGTAGCTCAGTTGGTAGAGCGTCAGCTTCCCAAGCTGAATGTCGAGGGTTCGAATCCCTTTACCCGCTGGAAATGCGGAAAGCAGGCTTTGGTGAAATTCGTAACCGATGTGGAATTCGCACATTTCGCTTTACATCGAACGAGATTTCGTGGTAAACTTTCATCATGGATGATCCGATGAAACACAACCTCCGCGCTTTTTAAGCTTTAGGCGCATAGTGAAAATGACAGACATCATCAAAAAGAACGCGCCAGGCGCGACGGATTCCAGAATCACCGCGGAGGAGATGCGCGCCAAGCGGAAAGAATTCATCAAGCAGCGCAAGCTCGATGAAGCTATTGAGTATTTCACCGCAATAATCGAAGACGAAAGCGCGGAACCGATTGCCCGCGCGCGGGCGCTAGGTAACAGAGGCGTGGTTTACGCCAAGCGGGGCGATCTCGACGCAGCGCTCGCGGATTACAACTCGGTGATCGAAGACGAATGCGCGGAACCGATTGCCCGCGCGTCGGCGCGATATAACAGAGGCGTGGTATACGCCAAGCAGGGCGATCTCAACGCAGCGTTCAAGGATTACAACTCGGTGATCGAAGACGAAGGCGCGGACACGGACACTCGCGCGAACGCGCGATATAACAGAGGCTTGGTTTACGAAAAGCAGGGCGATCTCGTCGCAGCGTTCAAGGATTACAACTCGGTGATCGAAGACGAAAGCGCGGAACCGATTGCCCGCGCGCGGGCGCTAGGTAACAGAGGCGTGGTTTACGCCAAGCGGGGCGATCTCGACGCAGCGTTCGAGGATTTCAACTCGGTGATCGAAGACGAAGGCGCGGACCCGGCCACTCGCGCGGTCGCGCGATATAACAGAGGCTTTGTTTACGCCAAGCAGGGCGATCTCAACGCAGCGTTCAAGGATTACAACTCGGTGATCGAAGACGAAGGCGCGGACACGGACACTCGCGCGGGCGCGCGATATAACAGAGGCGTGGTATACGCCAAGCAGGGCGATCTCAACGCAGCGTTCAAGGATTACAACTCGGTGATCGAAGACGAATGCGCGGACACGGACACTCGCGCGAAGGCGCGATACAACGCGTCGACTGTTTTTTCTTCCCGCGGAGAAACTGCCGCCGCCCTGAATGTCTTAAAAGAGCTGCTAAAAAGTGGCGAAGGTGAAGATCACGTTCGGCGAATGGCTCGTTATAAACTGTCACAGTTAATGGGGAGGACGCCTTCGGTGGCTGTCGATGTCGAAGAGGAGGTTGCAGATCTCCACGCTGCAATCGAGAATTATAATCTGGAAATCGAGGATCCGGAAGGTGACACGCAGGAAGATCGGGAGCTATCGAAGTACAACGCTCTTTATTACCGCGCCTGCGCGTATCTTGAACTAGGCGAAACCGCTAAAGCGTACGATGAGTGGAACGAAATTCTTTCGGACCGGAACGCGCCTCACGATATTGTGGCAAAAATATGGGCGGATCTTGACGATCCCAGAATCAAATCACTACTCGAAGAAATAAAAGCAAGCGAAAAGAAACGCGCCGAGGAATACGCGAAACTAGACATAGAATACCATCAAGCGCTTGCTGACGAATTTTATCCGTGGGTGATCGAGGCATGAGCGATTCGGTGAAGAGAGGCGAAGTTCGGTGGGTGGAGAATACCTCGTCGCTCAAATGCCCCAAATGTGACTGTGCTATTGATAAATTCGATTGCCCAAGTTGCAAAAAATCCATTGAGCTGAAACAGGTCCTCGCGGCTGGACGGATCAACGAGATTCGTGGCGCCGGCGAATTACCGAAAACGAGAACGTTTCTTATAATCAGCGAGGACGCTTTCAATAACACTGGACTTGCCGTCGGTTTAATGGTTTCCAAGACAGAACCGAATCGAATCACAATGTTTGAACATTCGATAATACTTCCTGACAGTGTGCCTCGCTGGGTTTTGATTCCGCAGATTCATATACTTTCGAGGTCTCATGTAAAGGAGTCGATCGGAAAACTAAACGGAAGTGAAGTAAATGCCATACTCGACATACTCTATCCAACATTGGGATATGTTCCCGGTCGATAAAATCAAATATCGGACTGTAATTCCGCCTGAGAGTAGTAAGGAGGTGTGACAAAATAAGTTGATGAATTTCGCGCTCAGATTTGCGTCAGGTTCGCATTGCGCGATTGAGTCAAACCGGAATCGTAGCTATAGTTCCG
>JANLHZ010000022.1 GCA_024653775.1 Planctomycetota bacterium
CTAAGAAACTATCTCAAGCAAGCGACATCGATAATTCGGAGCCGTCAAACGAGACGTTTGACGGCTTTTGCGGACGAGGACGTCCGCGGTCCCAGGTGCTTGAAATAGTTGCTAAAACAGGAGTTTGTCGCCGATGAAGGACGCGGCGTTGCGATGTCCGCCTCCGCCGAGTTTCTGCGCGATCACGCTGACGTCCTCGCCGCTGTCCGTGCTGCGGAGCTGGTAGCGTACGCGGCCATCCGCCAGAATCGAGTAGATCACCGCAAAAGGATGGCCCTTTACCATCGCGTTTCCGAGTTCGCTTCCGAACGTGGCACTGTTGACCACCGGCACCCTGAACCCCGCGAAGTCCTTCAGAACGAGGTTCCGCATCACTTCCGCGACGAGTTTGTCGCGATACCTCAGAATCGCGCGGCCCTCGATGACCAGATCGCGAATCGGTTTCTCGTACACCTCGCTCCACACAGCGAAGTCGTACGGATAGCTCTGAAGCGCGCACGTCACCGCGTCGCTGTCCGGTACGACCCATTGCCAGAGGTCCTTGTCCTGGATATGCCTGTACATTTCCGGTAGCTGGGCATCCGGAAAGAAATACTCGTACGCGAGCACGGCGCCGCTTTTAGATAGGTCGAAGGTCGCGTATGGTTTTCCCGAGAGTTCCTTTTCCGCGCTGACGTGGTGATCGACGATCTCGAACTTCGACGCGCGTCTGAAAACGTCTTCCGCAACTTCCGGCTTGAAGCTGAAGTCGAACACCATCACGTGGCGATCGTCGAAGTCTACCTTCGAATAATCGTCGCCGTGTTCGAGCGCGACGTATTCGAGGTTGTCTTTGTGCTTCAGATAACCGGCGAAGGCAGCGCCGAATCCGTCGAGGCACTGGCCGTGGTAAACAAGTAAGGGCTTTTTCATTGAATAGTAGTCAGTAGTCAGTTGTTCAATCTGAAATCTGAAATCCGCAATCTCGATAACTTTGGCGCCCTATCGGGCGCGTGGCTGAAATCTGAACTCGGGTCATTCACCCGGGAACTGTTCGTCGAGTGTGTTGAACCTTTCGTAGTTATCGTCCACCGCGCTCGCGGTCTCGACTACCATGTGCGCGAGGTATTCCGACGTCAGGAACTTCACCGGGATTTCGTAGCCGAGGTCGATGTCGCCGTAAGCTTTATCGAACTGCATTTTCGCTCCAGCGTAGGTTTGGTTGTACTGGAGCGCTTCTTCCATGAGTTTCTTGTTGAAGACGTACTGATTCGGACGGTTCAGGAGCGTACACGCGACGCGGACCCAGGTCCCTTTATCGTTATTGTAGCTGACGCGGATCGTCCAGACGAAGTTCTCAGGAAGTCCCGTCGCGTGTTTCGGCTTGAACGGCACGAGGTAGACCTGCATGTTCGCCTCGCCTACGATGTCGTAGTTCAGGTTCGCGGCTTTTAGAAGTTCGCCGAGGTCAGGACGCGCGGGTGCATCTCCAGCGGGTTCCTCCGCGTGAATCCCAATGGCTGACGCGAGGAACATCGCAGAGACCACGAACGCGAACACCGCATACTTTCGAAACGAATCAGGACGAACTTTCTTGATATTGTCAGTCATTTTCACTCCGTATTTCGGGTTCGAGCGGATTTCAGGTTTCGGACAAAGGATTTAACCACAGGAGGCACCTCTTTACACGGTAAATATAAACGAAGCGAAACGGATTTCGGATTTCGGCCACGCGCCCGATAGGGCGCCAAAGTTATCGAGATTTGAAATTGCAGATTTTGGATTTCAGATTGAACTTCTGCATTCTGACTTCTGACTTTTGCATTTTCTCACCCCTCACCACTATTCAGATTTCGTAATTCGTAATTGATCTGCCGTTTGATATTGTAGCCGGACGGGTTTCGAAGTCGCACGTTCGAGGTGAGAGCATGTTCTTCCTTTCGATGGTCCAGATCGACGTTCCGCTGGCGTTCTGCCTTGGCGCGACTCTCGCGCTGATCGCGAGGGACGTTCTTCTGAGCGAGCCGAAAGTATTCGCGAATCCGTTCGTATTTCGCGGACTCTTCGTTTGCAGCCTGACCATCGTCCCCGTCGGCGTTTTCTATCTCTGGAGCTTCCCGCACTGGGACACGATGTACATGTTCGAGCCGAGCTACGCAAACCCGTTCGGGCCTGCCGCTGGAATTCCAGCGACGCTGGTTCTCGGGTTCGTTCCCGCGCTGATGCTGCTTTCGCTCGCTGGATTCACTTTGACGCACAGGCTGATCCTTCGTGGCGGACTCTTCGTTCCGATACTCGTTCCCTGCCTCGTTTTCGCGGGAGTCTGCGCGTTTTGCTACGCGATGAGCGAGCGAATGCTCTACGTCGGGACGTACGCGGAATTCGCGGCGGGCCAGAGATATACTCCGGACGAGACCTGGGTTCTTTGGAACCTGGCTGGAATCATCACAGCCATCGTCATGGTCGTCGGCGTCGGCGCGTGGGCGATATACATCAGAATACTCGTCGCGAGAGCCAGAAGCGGAGCCGGTGAATAGAGTGCAGAGCGCCGAAAACAAAAACGTCTCCAAAGACGCGCCGAAGACGGGACTCACCCGTCGGAAGCTCGCGTTCCGCGCGACAATCGCAATCGCGGCGAGCCTACTCGCGTTCCTCTATTTCACGGAATCGTTCGACCGCGACCCGAAGAAACTCCTCGAAAATCTCGAAGAGAAGGCCGCGAACATTCCGGAATTCGAAAACCCCGCGCCCGGGGGAGCCGCGCGTTCCTCGGGAGAAACACTCGCGGAAGATCCGCTCGCGGGAGTCGACATCGAAGCGATTCTCGAAGAAGCCGGTATACCGCGCATAAGAGCCGTCGCGCCTCCGGGAGGAATCATCCAGATCGCGCCTGAAGCTCCGGGAGCGCCGGAGGAAATCAAACCAGAGAAGATTTTGTACTGCCTCGATTACCTTGGGACGGTCGAATACGACATCTACGGCACGATCTTCGGCCAGGCGCTGATGTTCAAGCGCGTCGGCGCGGCGAAGTTCCTTTTCAACCGCGTCCCCGGCGGGGCGGACAACGAGTACGACATCCAGTTCCTTATAACGATGACCGACCCCATTGCCGCGAGGTTCACGTTCTCGAACGTCATAATGCGCGCGAACGCGTTCGAAATTGACGGCTACTTCAAGCCGAAAGTGTTCTATTACAGTCTGCAGAACCCGGGTGCGCCGGACGACGTCGAAACCCTTCGCTTCGATCACAGCGCGGGAATAGCCCGTTCCGGAGACAAGACCTGGAAGATTTCGAGCGACTGCTACTGCCCGGTGACGCACCTCGTGAACGCGATGAACCGCACACTCGCGGATTACGAAGCGCTCGCGAACGAGGAGGGAAAGATTCCTCTCGGGCACATTTCCGTCAGAGGCAGCGAAGAGATGCTCTGGGGCGAAATTTCCGAAGACAGGAAACACATCCGGATGCTGTTTTCGAAACGCGCCTTCCCCGGCGGCGGCACACTGATTTTTGCGTTTCGCGAGTACGAAGGATTTCCCGGCGTGCTCCAGGTCGACAATAAGGAGGTCGAACTCAGCTACGGACAGGTCGGCGGAGTGATGCGCTACAAAAGCTTCACGCCCGCGGACTGAGAATCATCAGCGAAGCCCTGGAAAGCGAGTTTCGGACAATCATCCGCCGGTGGTGTTCATCGTGTGGAGACGCTGGCCCTGGTGCTTTTCCGGCTTGTTGAAAGTGACGTAGCGGATACAGTACTCGAGGTCGTCGTCCGTCGCGCCCTGGCGAATTTGCTCCCGAAGGTTCCCGTACTCCTCGATCAGAAGGCACGCTTTTAGCCGCCCGTCCGATGTAAGGCGCATTCTGTTGCACGTCGCGCAGAACTTGTCGGATACGGGGCTTATAAGCCCGACGCTGCCCTTCCACCCCGGCGCCTTGATGTACGTCGCGGGACCGTGCCCCTTCGCCTGAAAGTCCGCCTTGATGTCCGGATACATCCTCGCGATGCGATCCTTGATTTCTCCGACGCCGACGACCCTGCTTTCTTCGGAGCCGAAGGTCCAGTCGCCATGCTCCATATACTCGATGAAGCGCACGTGGACGTCGTTTTCCACCGCGAGGTTGACGAAATCCGGAATCTCGTCGTCGTTGAAGCCGCGCAGGACGACCATGTTCAGCTTCGTAACGTCGAGCCGTCCGGAGTGCAGGCAGAGATCGAGCGCTTCGAGCACGGGCGCGATGTCGCCTCCGCGGGTTACTTCGGTGAAGCGCGCCGGGTCGAAGGAATCGAGGCTGAGGTTGACGTGCTTTACACCTGCGCTTACGACCTCGTCGAAGTATCTCGCGAGAAGCACTCCGTTAGTAGTGATGCTGATGCGCTCGACGCCGTCGATATTGTTCATCTCGGAAAGAAGCCAGGTCGCGCCTTTTCGAAGCAATGGCTCGCCTCCGGTGACGCGGAAGTACTTGTAACCGATCCTGGTGAAAATGCGGACGAGGCGCAGAATCTCTTCGTACGTGAGGAGGTTTTCCCGTTCCCCGAACTGCTGGTCCTTCGACGGCATGCAATACGTGCAGCGCAGGTTGCACTTGTCGGTGATGGACAGCCGAAGATTGGTGATGTTTCGGTCGAATTTATCGAGCATAATAATCTTACATTAAATTCGTGTCTGACACGAATATTTTGTACTATTTCTCGGTGAAGTTCACCTCGTACATTGCGCCTACCCTCGCAGACGCGCTCACGCCCACAATTATACCTTCGTTTTCCAGTACGTCGATCTCGAATCTCCTTGCATCGATTTTCGTCACCTTCGCGGCAGTGGTGTCGACGACGAGTTCGAAGTTGCCATCCGCTACCAGCGCGACCTCGTACTTCCCGGCCTTCGGGGAAAGCAGCGAGAACCAGTCTGCGTCGCCTCCAAACTGTGCCGCGCCGAAAATCGTGCCGAAACTCTCCGGCGATGCGAGTTCCTTCGTTTCGGGCGCATCCCAGGAATTCGTCAGTCTTCGCAGGAAGATCGCCTTCTCTTCAGGTTCGAGAGCAATCAGCGGCGAGACCGACTCCAGCGTTCCCGGATCGTTTCTCATGAACGGCGGCAGCGGATGAGTGGCGGGATCGCCGACGATCGAATCAAGGTACTCTGCGGCTTTGTCGTATCCTCCGAGCCGACCGGCGATCGCCGTGCGAATCCGCGCAAAATCGACCTGCGCGGTCGAACGCGGAATTCTTGGGTCTACTCCGTTAACTTTGTGGCAGAAGCTGCACTTGTCCATCACGATCGTCTGGAACGCGCCTTCCTCCGACGTGGACAGAAGGTTTCTGGCGGTGCCGTCGCGGAGGGCCATGTCCGGGCGCATATCTGCCGCGAGTTCCGTGGCTCTTGTCCGCTCGAACTCCAGCCTGGCTTGCTCGAATGTTTTCGTCGTTTCGATTTTCTCGCCGTTCTGAGCGTACGAGATGGTCTTGATGCCGTTTTGATCGACGACTTCGATCAGACGCTCGCTTTCGGAGAGAGTGTGAGCGCCGGGTTCGCCGCAGGAAACCGCGAGAACCAAAATTATGACGGAGAGGAGTTTTATCTTCATAGTTCCCAGATGGTATACAAGCTACCCGGTAATCGCAAACTCCGCTCGAATTATCCGGAGAATCCGGTTTATGTCTTCGTGGCGCGGAGGAGCTTCCGGACCGACTTCTGGTACTCGTCAAGGGACGGCACTTCGTCCCTGCGCCTTGCGATGATTATGAAGTCCTTGCCGGGATCGAGGGATCTCTGCGAAAGTCTCACAGCCTCGCGCAGCAGTCTTTTCACACGGTTTCGAACGACGGCCTTTTTGCCCCAGTTGCGTTTCGATACGATAATGCAGACCCGCAGGTGCCCGAGGTCGCTCGGCTTCGCGAAAACCTGAAGCAGACCGTCTCCGCTTTTGGTTCCTTCCTCGAAGACGGAAGAAATATCGTTCTGCTTTGCGAGGCGCATTTTCCTGCTAAAATTGAATTCGTGCATCGAATGACGATTTTAGTTTTCAGATTTCAGATTTCATAAGGCCGAATCTCTAAATGTTCAACATTCTCGAATTCAACTGGCCGATACACATTCTCGCCATCCCGATAACGATCTTCGTCGGCGTCTACATCGGCTGGACCGCCCGTGGTTACATGAAAAAGGATGGCGAGAACTAAGAAACTATCGTGGGCACCTGGGACCGCGGACGTCCTCGTCCGCAAAAGCCGTCAAACGTCTCGTTTGACGGCTCCGAATTATCGATGTCGCTTGC
>JANLHZ010000025.1 GCA_024653775.1 Planctomycetota bacterium
GCAAGCGACATCGATAATTCGGAGCCGTCAAACGAGACGTTTGACGGCTTTTGCGGACGAGGACGTCCGCGGTCCCAGGTGCCCACGATAGTTTCTTAGGAGTCTTGTCAGCCGAGTGTCCTAAGGAAGAAACTGCCGTTTCTCCTCGTTCCATCTCAGCAAAGCCGCGGTCTGTAGAAATTCGCTCCAACCGTCCAGATCGTCGAAGATCCGCCCGGTGTAGTTTTGCAGGAGTCTGATCGCGTCCTCCTTCGCGAGTTCGCCCTCGCCCTCAGCCGCGGCTGCGTAGAGCAGCCACAGACACTTCGGATCGCGGGTTTCGAGAAGTTTCGGGAACGCGTCCTCGATGAGTTCGAAGGCGTCGGTATCGCCGGATTCGATCGCGCTTCGGACGCTCGATCGAACGTCCTCCATCGTCGCGTGGGAAAGGTACTCCCGCGCCTCCGCGGAGTCTTTCCACCACGTCACCGTGTGATAGTGATGCTCAGCGGCGAAGGAATGCTCTTCGTGCTCGCGTTCGTGCTCCTCGTGATCGTCGTGTTTCGCGAAGGCGTTTTCGAGAACTCGATTCCCGAAATACAGGATCGCGCACGCCATCGAGAGACCCGCGGCGAGGCGAATTGTCGCCATCACGCGGTTGTTCGAGACGAAGACGTAACGAACGATCGCTATGACCGCGAGTATCGCAAGGAATGAGTTCACGATCGCGGGTCCGCCCGGGGTGTCGTAGCGAAGCGAAATCGCGAGCCCCAAGAACGTCGCGAGATTGCCGACGACGATCCCGACGAGAGCGCGCTTCCACATGGTTTTAGAAGCGAGCGCGCCTGCGATCACGGGGATTATGAGGTACGCGAAGATCAGCTCCACGCCGACGAGTTGGACGGAAACGGAAACGACCACGCCTATCGAAAGATAGAAGAGGAAGTCCCAGAACGCCACCTCGACTGTCCCCATAGACGTTTCGTTGATCCCCGCTTTCTCCGCGGCGAGCGCCTGGAACTTTTTATAGAACACCACGTGAACCACTCCAAGCACCAGGAAGACGATCAGAATCGGGACGAGTCCCGATGGAATGATTTCTCCTTCGTTAAGGGAGAGAAAATCGATCTGACCCTTGCGGAGTTCGACGAAGTGTTCCGCGCCGCCGGTGGTGCCCGAGATGAGCAGAATCCCGAGCGCAGACGCGGCGATGTAGACGCTTCCGATGAGCGCTTCGTGCGGGATGTCCACCTTCTTCGGTTTGACGATCGTGAACATTATGCTCCCGAGCAGTACGCAGACGAGCGTGAGCAGATAGATCGCGGTGTTCGGACCTTCCTCGCCGGAGCGTCCGAGATGCGCGCCGTACAGCGCCGCGATGATCGGTCCGAGGGACGCGATCTGCGCCTGCGCGAGGTCCACGAAGATTATCTGCCGCTTCACGACGTGCGAACCGAGATAGCCGAGACCGACGGTCAGCAGCGCTCCGGCAAACAGCGTGAAGCGGTAGTAATCCCAGTACCTCGCCCAGAAATCGAGCGAGGCGAAGTCGTTGAGATCGAGAAGATGATGCATCGCGATTTTCGATTTCTAATTTTTAATTTTTTCAAACCCTTCGCTGAATGACTTCACGAGGTGATCGATGAACTCGAAGTAATCGCCGGCTTCGTCGACACCGCCAACGTAAATCGGAAGCGGCAGGACGACCGCGTTGGTGTGATTCGCCACGAGTTCTATGGCGGAACTCTCGTAGAACGCCGCGTGCACGATCAGATGGATGTCCTCCGCCTTCATCGAGTCGATGAGTCCTTCGAGATGTCTCCTAGATGGCTGCACCCCCGGCTGCGGTTCGACGTAGTTATGCACGTCGAGTCCGAACCTGTGAACGAAGTACGACCAGCTCTTGTGGTACGCGACGAACTTCCTTCCGCGGTACGGAAGCATCGTCTTCGCCCATCCTCCGAGGCGCGAGGCGAGCGTCGCGCCTTCGTGTTCGCGCTGTAGGAAGGTTTCGAGCGTGCCTGCGTTCATCTCTCGCACGAGACGGTTTGCTCCGACGAGTTTCACGAGATCCTCCCCGAAAAGCCGGTTATTAATTTCGCTCTGGAATTTTTCGTAGCCGGCGTTATACGCGTCCGCGTTCGAGGGATCGACCCGCGCGAGCCCCGCCGCGATCGCGCGCGCCATCTTGATTCCGCTGATCGGATCGCTGTTGTAATGCGGATTCCCCTGGCGGTGAATGTCTCCCATAGTGCGATCCGCCGCCGCGCCGAGCACTTCGAGCTTTTCGACGTACACCGAGCAGTCGACGAAACCGTTTGCGCCAAAGCGGATATCGCGGTTTCGCGCGCGGTCGATAAGCTGCGGGAGCCACGTTCCGTTCAGTTCAAGTCCCACGTCGAGCAGCACGTCAGCGTCCTGAAGCGTAAGCGCCATGCTCGGGACCGGATTCACGAAATGCGGATCCTGATCCCCCCGCGCGAGGCTTTCGACATCTATCAGGTCTCCGCCGATGAATTCCGCTATGCTCGCGGGGTCCGTCAGCGACGAGACGACCTTGATTTTCGCTTCCGCCGCGGTGAAAGACGATAACGCCAGCGTGAGGATTACAATCGTCGTTTTGAAATTCAACATCGTTCTGTCTCCTTAATTTTTAATTATTAATTCCTAATTATTAATTTTCTCAGCGGTTTACCCAATACGGTTCTGGCGGATGCGATCCGATGATGAAAGTCAGTTGCAGGCTGACGATGTGCGCGTCCCGGCTTTTCCATTCCGGCTGCGCGACGTTCTCGTATCCGAGACGGAATCTCAGGAACTCGCTCGCGTAAAACGACGCGTAGACGCCGCGCGCTTGATACCATTCGTCGGTATCCTCGAAAAACTGCGTGGAATCGAAGCGGGCGCCGACGTACCATTCCCTCGATATCTGATACTGAGCGAAGACGAATCCGCCCTGCCAGCGGAGGTCCGCCGCGAGTCCCGCGTCGATGTCCGCCTGCGAGAAACCGAATTCCGAGTGTTCGCGGTCGGCCCAGTACCACTCTCCCATCAGGATGAAGGAACGATATACGTCGGGCTTCCACCTGAGCATCATATCCGCTTGGTAGAGCGACGTGGCGTTCGAATCCTTGTGCGCGTCGTTCTTCCCATAGAGAAGGCTTCCGCCGATGTCGAGGGTGAAGGAATCGGAAAGCGCATACGAAAGCGAAAGGTGCCCAAGTCCCGCGAGGTAGTGGTAGCCTTCGGCCTCTAAAAGCGGCTCCGGAGCGATTCCAGTGTCGTCCTCCTCCAGGTCTCCGATAGTGGGCGCCATGAGTGTAAACGACGGTGTTACAGCGATTCCGCCGAGTCCGAAGAAGCTGCTCAACTCGAACCCATCCGCCCTGACCACTCCTTCTTCCCCAAGAAGCTCCGTAAGAGCGTACGGCACGTTGATTTGGGGAAGATCGTGCTGATGGACCTTTGCCGTAGGGCCGAAGTCCGCCAGGAACCTTCCCGCCTTCACCTGAAGACGAAGTGTTTCATCGAGACTGAAAGGCAGACGATGGATCGTCGCGTAACCTTCCTCGACGCCGACTTCCTCACCCTCCACAGCGAAGATGAACCGAGCGTCCGCATGAGGATCGATCGCTGCTGCGAAATCCAGTTCGAACGAACGAAAGTCGATACCGGTGTCGCGAAAGTTCTCTGCCTCGCTGCCTGTCCTCGCTTCCCACTTGTTTTTACCTTCGTTATAGCGAACGCTCTCCGCGGTCATATCGCCGAACACTGTGATGCGCGGATTCAGGTTAGACCAGAACGGATTCGCGCCTGAAAGATCGAGCGCGGATGACGAGCCTGCGGGAGTCTGAGTAGCGGTTTCGTCCTCCGGAAACAAATCTTCCCATTCCTCGTCGCTGACCTCGTCTTCTTCCGAAGACTCCTCCGGCGCGGTTTCCTCGGTTTCCTCCGAGGCCAATTCCTCTGTCTCCTCGGCGCGGAGAACCGCGTTCGAAAATCCAAATATAATCAGTGTGGCGAAAACGCCAAAAAATCTTGTGCGCATAATTCCCTCAAAATTTAGTCCATAACCCGCCGGGCTGCGGACAACGCGTCCGGCCTAGGCGGAGTCAAATCGAAACTACGAATTGACTGGACTAAATGGAGGCGCGCGAGGGTTCGTGGTGGGCCGGGTTGCAACGCGATCCGACTCCCGGATGACGTGCGCGACGTCGATCCGGACCGAGTACTCGAGTTCGTCGGAAAAGTATTGTTCGACCGACTTCGACGAAGCGTTGAAATGACAGACTGCGCAATCGTCGTCGTCGTGGGCGCCGGTCTGCACCATATCGCCGCCGTGGTGGTCGTCGCCGTCGTCGTACGTTTCGCCAGCGGGGAAGTGAATGATAGTCGCGCCCAGTGCGAATACGTAGGCGAGCATCGCGAAGATCGAGATTGTCTTTAGTTTGCTCTGCAAAGCCTTCCCTTCGGCAGCGTCCGAACGTCGGAACTATAGTTCCGCACAATCATCGAGTCAACAATTTTAAATTTGCCTGCAAATCAAAAACGCCCCTTCTCGGTATTATCTTCAAAGCGCTCCGCGAAAATGGTACATGGTTGCGCTGTGGCACGGGCATCTTGCCCGTGAAACACGTCCGAGACGGACGTGCCACTGACGGATTTTGAAACGGACGGAACAATGGCGGAAACGAAAACATCAAAACTGGACGACGTCTCCGAATGGTTTTTAGACGTCACCAAGCGCACGAAACTCTTCGACTACGCGCCTGTGCGGGGCTGCATCATCTTCATGCCCTACGGCTTCGCGATCTGGGAGAAATTCCAGGAGCACCTCGGCGCAAGGCTGAAGCGCGAGGGCTGCAAGAACACTTACTTCCCGATGTTCATTCCGATGAGCTTCCTGCAAAAGGAGGCGCAGCACGTCGAGGGATTCGCGCCGCAGCTAGCGGTCGTCACCCACGGTGGCGGCAAGCTGCTCGAGGAGCCGCTCGCGATCCGTCCGACGTCGGAGACGATCATGTACGCGTGCTTCAGCAAATGGATCCAGAGCTGGCGCGATCTGCCGCTGAAGGTCAATCAGTGGACGAGCGTCGTTCGCTGGGAACTGCGGACGTTCCCGTTTCTGCGCACCCTCGAATTCCTCTGGCACGAGGCGCACACCGCCCACGCGACGAAGGAGGAAGCCGAGGAGCAGACGCGCTCGGCCCACAGGATGTACCGCGATTTCTTCGAGCAGGATCTATCGGTCCCCGTGCTTTTCGGAAGGAAGACCGACTCCGAGAAATTCGCCGGCGCGGACTTCACGCTAACCTGCGAGGCGCTGATGCCCGACGGGAAGGCGCTGCAAAGCGCGACGAGCCACATGCTCGGCAAGAACTTTGCCGACGGGTTCGACGTATACTACCAGGACAAGAACAACGAGCGCTCGCCTTGCTGGCAGACGAGCTTCGGGATGAGCACCCGAGCCGTCGGCGGGATGATAATGACCCACGGCGACGACAAGGGACTCGTGTTCCCGCCGCGGGTGGCGCCCGTGCAGGTGAAAGTCATCCCGATCGTGTCGAAAAAGTTCAGTGCGGACGAGGCTCGCGCCGCGGTCGATCCGCTGCTAGCGCGGTACGAAGCCGCGGGAATCCGCGCGGAAGCGGACTACTCGGACGGCTCGACCGGCTGGAAGATCAACGAGGCTGAGCTTCAGGGCATGCCGCTTCGGCTCGAACTCGGTCCGCGGGAACTCGCGGAAGGCAAGGGCACGCTCGCAAGACGCGACACGTCGGAGAAGGTGAGCGTATCGCTTGACGATCTCGAAACCAAAACCCGCGAACTGCTTGACGAAATCCAGAAGGCGCTCTTCAAGACCGCGAAGAGCTTCCTCGATTCGAGGCTGTGGCAGGGAAGCACGCTCGAAGACATAGGCGAGGCGGTGAAGAACAAGGGTCTCGTGCGCGTTCCGTATAACGGCAAAAAGGCGGCGGAGGAAATCGTCGCGGAAAAATTCAAGGCAAGCCCGCGCGCGATTCTCGCGGAGGACGAAACAGTCCCGCCGGGGACGAAGTGCGCCATCACAGGCGAGCCTGCGACATGCGCGCCGTACTGGGGCCGCTCGCACTAGCGCGAGGGAGCAGGGAGTAGGGAACAGAAAAACAGGAGTGCGACTGTGAGCGAAGCGATCTGTCGCGGAAAAGGATCGAGTGGCGAGTAATAAAAAAGGGCGGGGATCAGCCCGCCCTTTTCGTTCTTGCTTTCCTTCGCGATTAGTTCGCAGCCGGAGCGGCAGTGCCGTTGACCAGCGCGGCAAGCGCGGTCGGAGTGGTCGCAATCTGCACGCCGGGGATATTCGTTCCGACCGTGGCGACGAACGAACCCTCGACCGGGCTGTTCTTATAGGTCGTGAACGCGATGCGATAGCAACCCATCGTGAGGTTCGTCGGGTCCGCGATACGCAGAAGCGAATTGTAAGCGCTATGGCGTTCCTCGGTGTAGGTGTCGTCGCCGTCGTCGTCCTCGCCCAGGTTCATCAGGACCGTCATATTGTCGCCAATCATATCAGCGGTGACGGCGCTCATTTTGTCGAAACGCACCCAGCAATCGAACCACGTCGCGTCCGCGGCGTCGAGCTTGAAATCCGGCTGGACGAAGTCGCCGTCAGCCGGAGCCGCGAGGTCGCCCACCGGGGAGATCATCCGGATACCGATTTCGTCGATGACGAGCGGAACCCACACGTAGAGGAAGTAGCAGCCCTTCTGCGCGCCGTTGACGGTTTCCATTCCGTCAGGCGTCTTACCAGGAGCGACGTATCCGAAATAGTTGACCTGGTTCGCGTAAGGCGCCTTGCCCGCGGCCATTCCGCCGACGGCGGGGAGGTCGATCGTGCTCGTAAGGCCGGGTAATCCGCCGCCGCCGAGGCCGAGCATTGAACAGCCCGAGGTAAGATTCATGAGCGCCGCGAAAAGCGCAAGAACAAAAAGCTTTCTGATCATTTTTTTCTCCTGAAATTAAGATGAAACAGCTCGGGTAAACAAATCACCCAAACACTAACATTTAGGCCAACTTGTACTATCCGTAAAACCCGTCGTCAACGTTTCTGGAAATATTCGTACGCTCGCAGTCAGATAAAATCGAACAGATCATTTTTTCGAACTCCGGCCCCGGCGAGACCTTCACGTTGATCGGCAAAAACAGAATTTCGCGGTGGTCCAGGCTTGTGGGGCGCAGCTCGCGGATTTTCACTGCGTCCTTCTGTGTGCAGATCACGTCGCGGGCGACGAGACCGTGTTTCTTAGCGGCGGGGAGAACGCGGTCGTACAAATCCTCGGCGGTGTAATGATGGTGATCCGGAAACGAAATGAACTCAGAGACGCTCACGCCGAGGCTTTCGATGGTCCTTCGGAACGCCTCCGGATTCCCGGTGCCGCTGAACACGAGCATCTTCCTTCCGCGGAGTTCGCTAATCGGGACTTCGCCGCCGCCAATCCGCCATGGGTCCAGTGGTTCCGTGGCGCCGAGAAAAACCGGCTTCGCGAACCTGGTCGCGAGATCGTCTCGCATACGTCGGGCCTCGTCCTCCGGGACGCTCTCGGTCCGCGTTATGACGATGCAGCTCGCGCGGCGGAGCGCGGAAATCCGCTCGCGAAGCCTTCCCTCCGGCAGCAGGCGATCCTGCGTCACGGGACGAAGCGCGTCGACTAGAACGATGTCGAGGTCGCGGTGCAGCCTGCGGTGGCTGAAGCCGTCGTCGAGTACGATCGCCTCCGCTTCGAACTTTTCGATCGCGGTTTCCGCGCCGAAGACGCGGTCCGCGCACATTACCTGCGGAACGCCCGGCAGGTTCATTTCGAGCACTCGAAACTCGTCATTCTTCCCCGACTCGTCGGCTTTGTACCCCCGCGAGACTATTGCGACCTTCACCCTTCGCGACATCAGAATCGACGCGACGAGTTCCGTCACAGGAGTCTTGCCCGTCCCGCCAGTGCTGAGGTTTCCTACGCTGATGACTGGCACGGAAACCCTTCGAACCTTCAGCGCGCCGACGTCGTACAGCCAGCCTCGCAGCGACGCGACCAAGCCGAACAGAAGTGAAAACGGGCGTAGCAATACTCCGGGCATTCGCCAAGTCTAAACGATTTTGACCGCGGAGGACACAGCCAAGCGCAGCCTGATCTAAAATCTATCCGCAGACTTTTTGGGCTCCGTTTATCAGGACAAGCAACTCAAAGCCGGATGGGACCGAGGTGACTGTTCACGGGGTAATTCGCGTTCGTAGTGGCGCCGTCAGGCGTTTCTTCGATCCAGCGCATGGCAAACGTATGCTCTGACGAGCACACTACGAACTGAATTCGGCTGTAGACCGCGAAACACCCCGTGAACAGTTACGGGACCGAGACTATCTCATTCGCGCGAGTCATAAGTTTTTGAAATGCGATTGCCCTTGCTGCAATGCAAAGAGAACTTGACGCTTAATGAATTTGGTGCGATAGTGCATTTGGGGATCCGAAACTCCAGAATTCACATAAGGCGGGTTATGAAACAGAAGATTCTTGTCGTATTGTTCACCGTCTCGCTGCTCGCGATCGTACCGGCGGTGTATCTTCTTTCGCAGGAACCCGATCCGGCCATCGTTTCGAAGGTTGAGGAGATAAAGGCGAAACTCATCGCCGCGGAGAATCCGGACGGGCGGAGCGACGCGGCGGCGCTTGTGCGGGAGATCGACGGCTCCGCGGATAGCGTGGTCGAAGTGCTCAGGTCCGCGTCGAGGGGCGCACCCACGAAGGTGAAGGCGTATTTCGCGCGGGAACGGTTCCTGCTAGGCGATCGGACCGCGGCAATCGGAGATCTCGTCGACGTCGTCGCGACCGAGACCGCCGCAGGCGCTCCGGCTGATACGGTGAAAATGGAAAGCGCGGTCATGCTCGCTCGCGTCTGCGCGGGGTTCCGCGACGTCCTGCGCGCTCCTCTTCGGAGGATGATCGTCGACAGACCGATAAACGACGTCGAACTCAAAATCGTGCTCTGCCTCGCGCTCTGGAAATCGAGTCAGGACACCGCCGCGATCGACGAACTGAAGAAGTATCTCGATTCCAGCAATTCGAGATACGCGAATCTCTCCGCGATGATGCTCGCCGAGATCGGCTATCTCGACAACGACAAAGTCCGGGATATTCTTTCGCGACTCAAGAACGAGCCGACCGACCGCGGCGCCCTCGCTCAGCAGCTTCTGAAACGGGACCGCCAGGAGCTCAGAATATTCGTCGAGAATTACCAGGCTTCGGGTCGGGATCCGGACGAGCTGGATGTCAATACCAGCGTGCTCGACGTCGTAATGCGGGAGATCGGACTGAAATACGTCCATGAAGATCTGACCGCGCGGGCGAGGCTCGAGCGGGAGAGTGCGATCTACATGGCCCGCGCGCTCGATCCGTATTCCGAATTCCTCGACGCCGCGATAAAGTCCGAGATAGAAGCCTCCGCGAACAAGGAAGGCTGGCTCGGAGTCAGCGTCGGAATCAAGGGCGCGCGATATCTCCTGCTCCAGGTGACTCCGGGAAGCCCGGCTGATCTCGCGGGGCTAAGGCCGCTCGATCTGATCAACAAGATCAGCACCGTTCCCGACCGCGATTTTCCGAACCTGAGTCTAAGGCAGGTTGGCGCGGCGCTCCACGGAATCGTCGGCGAGCAGATCACACTGACGATTTTCCGCGTCGAGTGGATGAGATCGAGGGAAATCACTCTCACGTTCGTCAGGCAGGAACAGCCGGAGGCGAAGTCTTCTGAACTTCCGGGCGGGCTGCTGCTTTTCGCGCCGGGATCGATTTCAAAGGAGAACGCGGACGCGCTGAAATCGAAAATCGAAACTGAAACGCGCGGCGTGATTCTCGACCTCCGCCACGTCATCGCGGGAGACGTCGAAGGCGTCGTGGCGTTCGCGGATTTGTTCATCGGGAAGGAAATCAGGGTTGCGTCGAGCTTCGGTCGTAACGACGAAGTCTGCCCGGACGAGAAATTCGACACCAAAGATGACGCGGCCTTCGCGGGAAAGGTCGTCTGTCTCATCGACGCGGACACCGCGAACGCGGCGGAAATGCTCGCCGCGGCAATATCCGAGAATGGTCGCGGGAAGGCGGTCGGAATACGCACCTTCGGACTCTCGATCATCCAGCGGGAGTTCCCGATGAACTCAGAGGCGGGAAGTTCGCTGAGACTGACTATCGGGAGTTACTTCACGCCCAAGGGCACGGAGATTTTCGATAACGGCGTCGCTCCCGATTTCGAACAGGCGCCCAGAATCTGGCGTGACGGAATCTACGAACTCGTCGACGAAATCCGAAAGAAGAATCTCCACCGCGAGTACTACGCAAGCCTCGGCGAAGAGAACCAGCCGAAGCTGCTCGAAGTGCTGAAGCAGGAAGGCGTCGGCTCTCTCGATCCCGCGAACTATCCAGGTTTCGACGAATGGCTCCGAGGGACAGGAATCCTGCCGGAAAGCTTCTACCGCGAGGACGTGAGCGACGAGCTTGCGCAGTCGATCCTGAAGGATCGCTGGTGCGTGCTGCTCCTCGTCCGGAAACTCTTAAGGCACGAGCTGCTCGGCGCGCTCTGGTACGACCTCGCGGACGATCTGATCCTCGCGCGCGGAATCGTTATCATCCTCGGCGAACTCGGCGAAACAGTAGACGGATTCGCGGAATACAGACATTACCCCCGCGCGCTCGAAACCTACAAGATGACCCGCAACTTCATCATGGAAACGCGGCATCACTAGGAAACCGACTCAGCGCTGGGATCGCTCCCACCCTCGTCCGCAATAGCGCAGCCGTCCCGGCTGCATGCCGGCACGGGCATCCTGCCCGTGAGATTCCACGGACGAGACGTCAGTCCCACGCCTGCGCTACGTACCCGCTCTTTTCATTCTCAGCCTTTTTTCCTTCCCGCCTGTAGCGAGAAAGGATCGAGGGCGCCATCGGTGGACCCAGAGACATCGCGTCGCCGGAGAAACTCGACGGCGATTTGACGGCTTCGGGTGGTTCGAGCTCGTTACCCGCAGAAACAGAACCAGCCTACGTTAGTTTATACCGCACTCCGGACTTACCTGTTTTTGCGCGATCTCGAACCTCCAATCTCTGCTTCTTCTCCCTGCAGGGGTACTTTGGTGAAGCTATAGTCAGGCGCACTTTTTCACGGATTTTTTTTCGCGCGCGATTTCGCTGATGGGACTGTAGTCGTCTTGCCTACAGCAAAGATAATGCGCAGCCGGGACGGGAGCACTCCCAGAACGTGGCAGGGGCAGGATGCCTCATCATACTACACATTACTGTTCCACGCCGACCGCGCGGCCCACACAGAGGTTGCCGAAAAAGTGCCGGGGACTTCAATCGTCTGACACTCCGATGCCTGATTTTGACTTCCCGC
>JANLHZ010000026.1 GCA_024653775.1 Planctomycetota bacterium
TGACGGATGTGGTTGACCGAATCGTTATGCCGCACTGAGCACTTCGTATAATTCTGATTGAATTTATTTTATAGTCTATAAAATAGACTATAAAATGACATCGTAAGAAATAATGTCATAACACAATATTTTCTATTTGGATACCCTTATGGCAATCGCGGATGCGGAAGAAAATAGTTGGAACGTTGGCCGAGTCCTTAGAAACTATCACAAGCAAGCGACATCGATAATTCGGAGCCGTCAAACGAGACGTTTGACGGCTTTTGCGGACAAGGACGTCCGCGGTCCCAGGCGCCTACGATAGTTTCTTCGCGTTCACCACTCGCTTCCCGGCCTCGGGAGAGATTGCAGCCTCGCGCGAAAGGTTTCCCGTTCCGCGTTCGCCATCAGTCCGCGGATTTCCGCGAGCGCCTCGAAAGGCGTCTCCGCCTCTTCCGTTCTTCCGGACCAGTATAGCGCGCGGTACAGAAGTTCGAGGGCCTCCGGGTGCCTCGGGTTCGACGCGAACACCTGGTATAGCTGATCGACGCAAAGCCTGTCGTCGCCCGGAGTTCCGCGTTTGTAGTACACGCGGCCGAGAACGTAGTGCGCGTCCGGATCCCGCGGCATCGAGGCGAGCGCGTTCCTGTATGACGCAATCGCTTCCATATACTCCGAGCGCTGCTCGTGCCAGAGTCCGAGTTCGACGTGGGCGTGCGCGTGGCCTTCATCGAGTTCGATCGCCCGTCGCAGGTGCCTGCGAATTTCGAGACGGTCGGACTCCCGGCCCATCATCCGAAGCGCGCGCGCGTACAGATAATGCCCTTCGGGATTATCGTCCTTTTCGACGACCGCCCGCTCGAAAACTTCAGCCGCGCGCTGGTACTGTCTGTCCCGCATGTATTCTTCTCCGGATCGAAGCAGCGATTCGAAGTACGCTTCGCCCGATTCGAGTTCCGAATCGCGGCTGCCGCGGACTTCGCCCACCGCCGCGGGGGCGTGAACCACGGGAGCGCTTCCGTCCAGGGCGAAATGGAGGCTCCTGCACCATTCGGACCTCGCGATGACGTTCGAGCCGCGGGGATCTAACCGATCCTCGGCGGAGTGGATTTCCATCGCGGGAAGAATCAGCGCGCTGACGCGCAGCACTACGTCCGAGTGATTTCCGGAGGGCGCGTCCCACCTGAATTCGTATTCCTCGAAGGTTGCCTCGTGCTGCCTCGTGAATCTGATCTGCGACGACGCTATGGGCTGGATGTTCGAGTCGACTTTTGTGAAAGTTCCTTCCCGTCCACCCTGGATGCTCTGCTCTAGAAGGAAGTGGACGTCGCCCAGGGAGGGGGCGCCATACTGAACGCGGAGCGTGTACTGTCTCCCCGCGGGAAGCATCGGGCGGTTTTCGTGCCTCGCGCGGCTGCGATCGAGTTCGGCGAGTTCGAGCGAATCGATACGCAGCGGGCGATCGTCGACGCGGATTTCCATCTGCGCGGGTGTGCCGACGGACAGAACAGGTAGTCGACCCGAAGTCCCGGCGGAGATACTGCGGTTGCCCGCGCGATCTTCCGCGAGGGCGTACAGTTCGTACACGCCGCGTCCGTCCTCGAATGTCACCCGCATAGGCGGCATTCCGTCGCGATCCTGCGCGATCAGCTTCCACTCGAGGTTGCGCGCGTCCTGATCGTTCTCGAAGTCGGGCATTTTGCGCGCGAAGAGATACACGACCTCGATACCGCTTCCCGGGCTTCCTCCCGGGCCGACGTCCCTTGGTTCGTAATCGATGTTCTCGGTGAAGCGCCTCGTCGTGCCCGGCTTTGTGACGAAAACCGTCGGTCGGTCGCTGTCGATCACGAAGCTCCTGTAAATCTGCGCGTAGCTCGCGTTACCGGCGAGGTCGGTGACTTTGGCGCGGACGAAGTAGGTTCCGGACCTCTGGCGCAGATCCTCGTACCGCACCTGATATTCACCCTGTGGAGATTTGCCTTCGCCTCCGGGCATCGCGCTCCACGCGACGCCGCTTGCTATGCTGTACTCGACCTGCACGCTGTTATTCGCGAGCGGCCTCGAGTCGGCGTCCTCCGCGATCCAGCCAAGCCTTCTGCTCTCGCCTTCGCGGAAATAGCCCGTGTTCCAGTCCGCCGCGTTGACGATCCTTATCCTCGGAGGGGTGGTGTCTATTACGATCTGCGCGTGCGGGCTTGAATCCGGCCTAGGCGCCATGCTTTCGTTTCTCGCCGCGTCTTCGATGACGTAGTAGACGTCGTAGACGCCGTCTCCGGATGGCGGAACGAAGCTGATTTCGCCGAGGCTTCTGCCTGACGCGCCTATCCCGCGCGCGGGGAGGTATTCGAACTTCGATGTCGACCTCCACGGATTTTGACGCTGGTCGGCGCGGCGATAATAAATCGTCACGCCACGCACCGGCGGCGGCAGGAGTCTCTCGTCCCGGAGCATCATCCTGTCCGCGGGCGAAAGATTCAGCGACGATCCCGTTCTCTCCACGTCGAGATCGAATTCGTAGACAAGGTCGACAACGCTGCTGCTATAGACGATGACTCCGGGCTGCTCCCCGAGGTGCGCGTTCGGGATCGAGCGCGCGAATTCGTAAGTGCCGTCGCTGACCTTGTAGTAGGGCTGAACTACTACGAAAGGTTCATCGCTCGCGTCCGCGCCCCATTCGCCGGAAGCGTCCATCGCGCGGACCCGCAGCCTGTAGTTCGATCCCTCTTCCTCCGGCATGTCGATGAAAAGGAAGCCTGTAGCGGGGCTTCCGACTCCGCTCGAGTCGAATCCCACCGGAAGCGAGTTCGCAATCCTCCCCGCCGTGACGGATTTCCACGCGCCGTCCGGAGCGGGAGGCGCGTCCAGCGCGGGCATTTGCGCGCCTTTCGCGAGACTTATCTCGATCGGGTATTCGTCGAGCTTCAGGTCCGTCGCTCTCCATAGAACAGGGACTTCCGTCCGCGTGAAATAAATCCGCCTCCGGTTGTGGGTGAGAAGCGAAACCCTCGGCGGTCCGAGGTCGACGTTCACAGTAACGGTGCGGTAGTCGCGGGAATCGGTGTTCGGGTCCGGCATCGCGTTTCCAGCCTTGTCGACTGGCCGGAGCAGAATGTCGTATGCGCCTTCCTCGAAACAGTTGAACACGATCTGTTCTCCCGGAGAGAAGGTTCTCCGTCCCTGGTCTTCGGACGCGGGTCCGCGCCAGATTTCTGTCGGCGACTTCCGGCTGCGCATCCACAGCTCTACGCGGTCGAGGTTTCGGACGACCTCCTCCGAAGTCAGCGATCCCTGGGTGAACGCGGCTTCCAGCGGGAAATTCGAACTCTTCTTTTCGCCGGTCAGATCGTCGAGGTTGAAAATCTTTTCGTCTATGGAAACGATTTCCGCCGACGGGATCGTAGAGAGCACCGACACCGCCCCCGTTTCCGCCACGCCGGAGATACCTGCGCGGTTCGTAACGCTTAGTCTGAACTTCACCGCGAGACTCGTCACGTTGGGCGGCGCGGGGAAGTTGTAGCTCGATCTTCCGATGTTCCACCCGCTCGATTCGAGCACGCCCGCCCAGGTCGCTCCGCCGTCGAGAGTGTATTCGAGGTAGAACGGATTGTCCTGAAGTACCTGATCGTCCGCGGCGATGTTCACCGTCCACGAAAGGGGAATGAACTCGTTGCCCCGGAACTGCATGTCCGTGGAATCGATCCTCAGAATCACCTGCGGCGCGGGCTGGACCTCGACCGTGAGTTCGTCCTCTCCGCGGTTTCCCGCCTGATCCTGCGCGACGAGTTTGTAGACTATGTTGCTTCGCTCGCTTGGGAGCGTCACTGGGATCTGTCCGGAAAGACCTCCGCCTTCCGGAAGGCTCAGAACCTTCGGCTCGCCGCCTCCGACGCTCTCCGTGAGAGAGATCGATCCCTGTCTGATGAACTGCTCCTCGATGCTGAAGCCGAGGGTTATCTCGTCTCCGAGGGGGAACACGTATCTGGAAAGCTGCGGCGTCATTCCGCGCGCAGCGACGGAAAGGTCGCATATAGGCGGCTCCCAGTCGAGCATCACGTCAGGCCATTCGGGAGCCTGCCCCGGCTGCGGGGGATTCTCCTGCTGGTTCGATCCCCAGCCCGCGGTTGCGCTGAAGCCGTAGATTCCGGGGCCGAGACCGCTCTGTGAAATCTGCCAGCGTGCGGGACTCTGGAAGTTTTCGTCTTCCATCGCGAGCGCCCAGGTCCGACCGCCATCGTGGGTGTAGTAAATCCGGATGAATCTGAAGTCCGTATCGAGCCTCGCGCCGATGGAGCGATACGAAATCTCCGGCACTGTCGTGTTCCTTCGTTCGACTCCCGTGACCTGCGCCTCGATGTCCGTGTCGATCTGGACTCCGAAACTGAGACTTTCCGCGCTGCCCGAATTCCCGGCCTTGTCGAACGCGACCACTTTGAACTTCAGCGGCGCGCCTGCTCCGGAGCGTACACCGGAAATCGCCGCGCGGGGGACTCTCCACGTATAGCTGCGCTTGTCCGCGGGAAGGAACTCGACTATCGGCTCGAATGTATCGTCGCTGCTTACGGAGTAGAGGACCGAGAACGGCGTGTCCGCGAGATCCCGCGCGTCAGTTGTCCACGAAATCAGAACCTCGTCTTCGGGCGAATACGTCTGATCGCTCGTGGGCGACGTCAGTCTGATCGACGGCGGAGTTTTGTCGTACAGCACTTTGTGAACCCTTCCGCGGAAACCTGCCTCCGGGATCGACCCTGCGTTACCGACGGTGTCTTCCGCGCGGAGGTAGCATTCGTATTCGCCTTCATCGGTCGCGGGGAACTCGATCTGCGGTCTTTCGATCGAGTAAGGCGACGTCGCGAACTTCCTCCACCCGGCGCCGGTCGTTACGTTTCGCGCGTAAAGCTCGATCGTCTTCACTCCAGCCGCGCCTTCCTCCCTGACCTTGTAGTTAAGCGTGATCGTCTCACTGCTCGTCTGGTACGGACCCTCGAACCAGCCCACGGGCGGAGACGAGTCGATAGCGAATTCCGTCCGACCTCCGTTCACAGCGCCCGGGAGGCGGTAATAGTCGTATCCAGGAGTAGTGCTGACGTTGTCGGTGGTCCGAAGCCTTAGGAGCACGTTCGGCTCCGTGATCTGCGGGATCGTCCATTCCATCTGACGGTTCGCGGGGCTGAGAGCCACCGGCGCGTCGTTGATATTCACGAAATTCCGTCCGCCGTCGACGGAATACTGGAACTGGACCACGGCGTTTGAGACGGGACTCTGGTTCTTGTACTTCTCCGGATCCCACAGGATCGTGACCTTCTGCCCGCCGCGGTATGGCATTCCCGCGGGACTCGGCGTCAGGCTGACGATCTCCGCGGTTTCGGGCGGAGTGTATCTGTTGTATTCAAGCTCCGGCCGCGTCTCCGGCGCCTCGATCGGAGTCGGCTCGTTGAACTTTTCGTTCGTATCGCCTTCCACTGTCGTTACGGTTATCGCGTAACCCTTGTTGAACGTGTCGAATTGGGAACTCGCCTGCGGAATGATTCCGCGCTGAATGTCCTTGTCGAAATTCGTTCTTTCGTTCCAGATTCGCCTGTTCGGGTCGGTGGTATTGATGCTCTCCCACAGCCGGATTCCCTTCACGGTGAGAATGCCGAGGTTTATGATCCGGAACTCCCAGTTGACTTCCGCGCGGACTTCGTCCGTTATGGGCCTCGTTATCAGCGCCGTCGGCGGATACGCCTGTACCGCGAACGTTCCCGTGGTGATAGGCGTCGATACGTTGTCCTTCGCGTCCTTCGCCAGAATCCGCAATCCGCAATTGCGCGAGTCGATGTAAGGCGCGACGAACGTGTACGATCCGCTTGCGGGAAGTCTGTCGACAATCGGGAGGTACGACTGGCCGTCGAAGAACTCGATGCCGACGCCTCCGGGAGCGGGATTCACGTCGACCGAATTCCAGGAGACCTGGATTTCTGTGCCACCGAGATAGATTCCGCGGTGGCTCGACGTCGTGCTTAGCTGCGGTCCCGCGCGGTCGAGGTCTAAGGCGAACGGAGTCTTGTTCGTCCATTCCTCGGAATTTCCGACGTGGTCCGTGGACTGGAGAACGACCTCCCACTTGCCGTCCTCGATCGGGACGCTTATACGCTGCCTCGTGCCGGACTCCCTTCCAAGAGTCTGCCACTCTCCTCCGGCTATTCTTCCGCGAACCACGATTTCCCGCACGCCCACGCCGACGCTTCCGTCCTCGGCCTGCACGCCGAAGCTGACCGGAGCGCCCGGCTCGCTTCCGCGCGAAAGAACGCTGTCGATCCCGCTCCGCGGCGGTGTCGAGTCGATTTTGAACGACTTGCTCGTCACCTGGATTTCATTCGCACCCTGCGCGGTGACGTTCAGCGTGATCACGACCTCGTCTGAAGTTATCGTCCGGGGAATGTTCTGCCACGTATACGATTTCGTCCCGATTCCAGAGTCCGGGTGGTTTTCGACGATGCTCACAGGCGCTCCCGAGCCGATCTGGTAGCGAATCGTCACTCTGCGGGAGCCGGGCACGTTCGATCCGGATACGTTCCACTTGATTTCAAGCGAGCTTCCCCCCGCGACCTGGGTTGCCTGAGCGGGGGATTCGATTTCGATGCGGTAAGGCGCCTGATCTTGCGCGTAAGCGAGTATCGCAAGCAGACTCAGCGAAAAGAGCGATAGCAGAATAAAGCGGAAGTTCATCTTGGCTCCGGGAATTTATAATACTGGACTTTGAATATTACGACTCCCGCAGTCGGTTTCTCAAACAGAAAATCAATACAGGTAAGTGGCACGGACGTCTCTTTCGCGGATGGGAGCGCAGACGTCCCGTCTGCGGATGGGAGTGTAAACGTCTCGTCTGCCTTCACCGCCACTTACGAGTAATCTTCATGTGCCGGGCACAAGTTCGTAGTGGCGCCGTCAGGCGTTGAAGTTCGTAGTGGCGCCGTCAGGCGTTGAAGTTCGTAGTGACGCCGTCAGGCGTTGAAGTTCGTAGTGACGCCGTCAGGCGTTTATATGCCCTCACGGGCACACTACAAACCTGGAAGTGACCGGCACATCCTCGTCCGCGCGTCCGCGCATTATTTTTTTGCTGAAGGCGAGACGCCTGCAGTCCCATCAGCGTATTCCGACGCGACGAACGACAGGTGCGAAGGCGACGTGTATATAATGTCAAGTGGGTGGAGCTTCAGGTCCACTTTGCTGAGGCCATCCACGATTTCGGAAGTCTCGACGGCAATCAGAACGTCATTCTGATTCGCCTCGTCGTCGCTAATCCCTGCTACGACGCGATCGATCAGAACGCACTTCATGTCGCGGAGTCTGGTGGAGGAAACGTACTCCCGGAGTAGATCGCGGACTCCCGCGCCCGGTTTGACCTTAATTGGGAAGCGAGCGTACTTCTGGTCTGAATATCGCCAAAAAAGCAGGACGACTTCGAACTCATCGCCTTGAATTATTGGCGCTGGATATTTGCGGGCCGCGTAGCTTTCGATCGTCAGTATCTCGCCGCCGGACGGGAGAGCGAAGCTGCCGTCGTCCAGCGCGGCGTCTATAGACTCCGGTACCGGCTCCGGATTCGCCTCGAAAGCATACAGTAGATTGCAGCAGCTCGATGATGTCAGCGCGATGGCGAAGAGAAGGTAAAATTTAGGCATTCAGGTTCCGTCAGAGAGGTTTGCGACTTGGATTTCGAGATTGTAATTCGTACATAGAATATAGTTGAAGGTGAAACACAACTGTTTTTAAACTCGAAATCGTAACTGTTCACGGGGTAGTTCACGTTTGTAGTGACGCCGTAAGGCGTCGAAGATGCCCTGACGGGCACACTACTACAGAATCCCGCTATAGACTGCGAACTACCCGTGAACAGTTACCAAATTTGATTTTATAATCAATCAAAACAATGTTTAAAAAGATTATTAGTGCTATAATCATTGGACTTGGCTGAAAAAATGTAAAAAAAGTCATGCAGAAAAAAAAGCTAATATCAATCGCATTTATTGCATATCGACCTCGATTGTGAAATACTTGCGCCAACCTACGTCCAGAGATACGGTACTCACAGCGCAGATAATTGTTACATGATTTCAAATTCGGATAGATCGATGAAGCAAACAAACCCCTCCGTCGCCGCGAAGCTCGTATGGATCGTGCTCTTCATGACGTCGATCTCATGCGGAGGCGAAATCCCATCTCCCGCGCCGACGACAGGGTCCGCGAGCAGCGGTGCTGAAACTCCGAATGTCGCTCCAAGCGACGCGCCTACGATCGAGGAGCGTTACGGTTCGCTCGTAACGAAGAACGAGAAGCAAGGCCTGAAGGAAGTCGTGTTCAACTCGGCAGGCGTCCAGGTCGAACTTATGGCGGAAGAAGGAGAAGTCGTAGGAGATTGGACCTACAGATTATCGTCATTCGGAAGGCAGGGCGGACTTCTGCAACTGCAATCGAAGGTTCCCGAACTTGTTTCGTCGAAAGCGATGTTCGATTACGTTTCCGTGAAGGAGTACTACGAGAACCGCGCACAGGGGGTGAAGCAGAGCGCGATAATCGAGAGTCGTCCCGCGGGCGTGGGGCCGATCGTTCTCGAAGGCGCGGTTTCCGGCTACGAAAGGGCGGAGGCCCGCGAAGGCGGCGCGGTCATCGTGTTCGATATGGGCGCAAGCCGCTATCTGTATTACAAAGACCTTTTCGTCGAAGACGCACTTGGAATCGAACTCGACGCGTACATGGAAGTCGCTGACGGTAAAATCCGGATCGTGGTGTACGACACTCCGGAGACGGTTTATCCGGTGAACGTGGACCCGACGATTTCGTCGAGCGACGACGCGCCGTGGTGGGATATAGACTACGGCTCGCGAACGGTGCTGCACGTTCGAAACTCGAATTCGAGCGATATGCCGCAGGGGTACACGCTAAGCACTACCTGGGATCACGCGGGCCTCGTTTCCACCAGCCTTTCGCTGGCGTCGGGAAACGACTTCCGGATCGTGTATTACGACAAGACCACGGAGACCAGTATCGAACTCGATCGTATCTGCGTTACGAGCTGGAACACTTCGACGACGCAGATTTACTTTCGCGCGCAGGAACGGATTCTCGCTGGCGACGAGTCGAAAAGCTACTACGCCTACTATAACAATCCTTCAGCGGGATCTCCGCCGAAGGATGGGGTCGACGTCTACATGTTCTACGACGATTTCAGCGGGGGGTTATCGTCGTGGGACACGGGAAGCGCGGTTGGATCCTGGTCGACCGTCACGAATTTTCTGGATTCCGCTGATGTCGCGGGCACGCATTATTTCATTCAGCAGAGCAGCGTCGAGACTCCGACCGATTACGTTGTGGAGTTCGATTGCTATTCGCCTTTCGACGGATCGATCTGGAATCTGTTCATTACGATGAAGGAAAACCCGGCGGACCCGCAGCAGCGAATCGTCGTCGGAGCGCGGGAAGGCGCCGACCAGTGGGTCGTCGAAAAATGGACCAACTCCACGTCGAACACCACTCTCGCTTCGGTTTCGCAGACCGTGGATCGCGGTATCTGGTACAAATGCAAGTTGCGGTATCTTTCCGGCACGCTGACTTTCTGGGTCGACGGCGCGCAGAAGTTCACTTACACCCTTGTCGCTCCGGAAAACGGCTGGGACGACGTCATCGGTTTAGCGAACGCTAATTCCCACGCGCAGTTCGACAACGTCAAGCTCCGCTATTTGATGAGTCAGGAGCCAGAAGTGGTCGCGGAGGAGGAGTGGAGCGAGGGCGTGTGCAGTTTCCGCCAGCGAATCGAGGTAACGAACCCGAGCGCGACGAAAACGCTCCCCGCCGGATATTCGGTGCGCGTAGACATCCCCCACCAGCTATGGGTGTCTGGTGGAGTGATTGGAGAAGCCGGTTCCGCGACAGTGGACGACACCTGGCAGACGATCAACTTCGGTAACGCGTATTTAAGTCCGGTGGTTATCGCGAGCGTTCCGACGTACAATGAGACCGACGAAACCGTCGTGCGGGTCAGGAACATTTCCGGAAGCTCCTGCCAGATGAAGCTCGAAGAGGTTTCGAACCGCGATGGCGTCCACGGGAACGAAACCGTCGGCTACCTCGTTGTCGAGGAGGGAGACTGGGACCTCGACGGGACGATCCGTCTGCAGGCCGGGACCGTGGACACCAACGCCGCGGTGAAAGCCGGGACCGGAAACTGGACGAACATCAGTTTCGCGACGGCTTTTTCAGGCACGCCCGCGGTATTCAGCACGGTTCAGACTTACGCCGAGGCGTATCCGACCAAGACGCGCCAACGCAACGCCACGACGACGAACTTCGACGTATCTCTCGAGGAGGACGACGGAGGCGACACCATCCATCTGGCGGAAACCATAGGCTGGGTCGCGGTCACGCAGGGGACGACCACGAACAACGGAAGTCTCGCGGAGTTCGATCGGACGGCGGACGCGGTGACGCATAACTGGTACAATCAGACGTTCTCGCAGAGCTACGGCGCGGCTCCGGTGTTCATCGCGAATCTCAGCAAGTACGACGGAAGCGACGTCAGCGGTGGCAGGATTCAAAACCTTGCCGCGGGTAGCGTCGACATCAAATGCGAGGAAGACACCATCGCCGACGCGGAGATCAACCACACGGGCGAGGAGTTCAGTTTCTTCGCGCTCGAAAACGCCGGGGAGATCACCGCGGTGAACGGTCCCGCTAAGGCGCAGATCGACGGCGACGACGTTCGAATCGTCTACTTCAACGGAAGCGCTTACGATGAGATCGACCGCGTCACTTCGAACGGCTGGAACCAGGCTTCGACGAGGCTCTACTTCAAGACGCAGGCGTCGATCGCGTCATCCGGGGTCGACGACAACTACTTCATTTACTACGGAAACAATGCCCTTGGCGCGCCGCCGGACGACCCGGAGGACGTGTACCTCTGGTATGACGATTACAAATCGAACACGATCGTCGCCGGTGGAGACGCGTACGCGAACGGCGTTCTCTACGAATCGAACATCACGGACAGCTTCTACGCCGTCGGGACCGACTTCCTGAGCAGCAACACTTCCGCGACGATGGGCGCGGGCGGCGTGCTGATTCTCGACATGGGACGAGGCGAGGAGATCAAGAACGCTGCCGGAACAGACTTCATGGTCGAAACCGAGACCGGCGCCGGGAACGACTTCGACGTCTACATCTCGGAGTGGGAACTCGGACCGTACGTCTACGTCGGCGCAGGCACGGCGGCCGATCCGACCTTCGACATCTCGGCAACCGGGATCGCTAAGGCGAGGTACGTCAAGATAGCGCAAACATCGGGCGCGCCGGAGATAAACGCCATCGTCGCGACCAACAGATTCGCGAGCGTCACCTCGACGAGCTACGTGAACGGAAAGCATGTGGACATAGCGGGGAACAACACCGCGCTTGTCCGCTACGATTCCGTCAGGCAGGTCGCGACCTACGACACAGGACGCAACTACTGCGGCGGTCTCAGGCTTCCTTCTATATCCGGGACGGACATCCTCGTGCAGGCCGACGTAAACACGTTCCGCGTCTACAACCAGAACGGAACCTTTGGAATGCTCGGCAGGTGGACGACGCAGACCGACAACTACTACGCGCACATGTCGAACGGGCAGTACACGTCTCCCGGCATAGCGGTCGGATCGGGCGCGCAGAGGAATACGACGGTCGCCACGCCGGGGGGGAACTCGTACCTTCCGAACAATACATCCGCAAACGGAGACGGAAACGGCACCAGCGACGGCATGAACCCGCAGCGCTCCACGGTTACGACCGCGGGCGGAATGACCGGGATCGACACCCTCCGCTACGGAGTGTATGCGCTCGACGCGAACAACGACGCCCACAGGTTCTGGGTCAACGCGGAAACGGACTCGGCGGCGACTCTGGAAAACCTTTCGTACGCGAACGCGGGCTACGCAACCACAGGCCAGCCCGCGATCGAAGCCGCGAACCAGTGGGGATTCCTCGATAATTTCGTCGTGCGAAGGTATTTCTATCCGGAGCCAGGAGCGGCTCTCACAGGCGAAGCTTCGAGCACCGACTTCAAGGTCATGGGAGTTCATCCGTCGACGAACGCGACGTATCCGGGAGCGACGGAGGTCCAGATTCTACGCATCGACGTCGAAGCCGGCAGCGGCGAGAGCGCGACGCAGTTCATAATCGCGAGTCAGAACACGACCGACGCCGACGTCTCTGGAGTTTCTCTCTACTACACCGGGACGAGCACGACCTTCAGCACGACGAGTCCCTTCGGCACAGCAGGCCAGACCTTTAGCGGCGGCGCGGTGACCTTCAACGACTCTCTCTCCCTCGCAGACGATTCGCTCGTGCACTTCTTCCTCGTGTACGACGTCGCGGGCGGCGCAGGTATCGGAAATACTCTCGACGCGAAAATCGACGTCGGCGGCGTGACGATAAGCGCGACGCAGTATCCGGAGACCGACCCCGTCGATCCGTCAGGCGGAATCCTTGTCGCAAACCTCCAGACGCTTTCGGCGGTAACAGTGACGAACATCGATACGTCGAACGCCAAGCCGGGAGGGTCGGACCTTCAGATTCTAAGGATCCAGTTCGACGTAACGGGAACGGGCGCCCCGCTGTCGATCGAGGAGTTGACGCTGACCACCACGAATATCTCCGACAGCGACGTCAGCACAGTCAGCGCGTACTACACTGGTAACGATCAGGCGTTCAACACGCTGATGCCATTTGGAACCGTGAACCAGGCGATCTCGTCGGGTCAGGTCGCATTCAGCGATATTCAGGACCTCGGCGATGGAAGCTCGGCGGACTCGTTCTATCTTTTCATCACCTATGACATGTCGGACGTCGCAACCCTCGGAAACACCGTCGACGCAAAAATCCTCTCGAACGACATAACCGTCGAAGGCTCTACGTATCCCGTGACGACACAGGATCCCGCGGGTAACAGGACGATTGCGGTGCCCACGGGAACTATCGCGAACCTGCCGCCGGTCGCGATCTCCGTGGACTCGGACCCGTCGCTTCAGAACTTCCAGACCTTTAACGAAACCGACGGCGGCGACGCCGATTTGTACGTCGACAACCTCGAATCCGACGACGGAACCTACGCAGGCGGAAACATGGGCGCCATCGGAAACGTGTTCGATCCGCAGAAGGCGAGCGTCGAGTTCCTTTTCGATCTCGACGACGAGGTCGCGGGGATCGAGGGCAGGGACATCAACTCGCTTCGGGTCGAGTTCGAAATGTACCTGACGGGTCAGAATCTCGGCACCGCTCCTGCGAGTTCGTCCGCCGACTGGGAGGAGGTGAACTACGCGAAGGTGCAGCTCTACGATTTCGTCAACAGCACATGGAGCACGATGGAAAGCGATTTCCTCCAGACTACCGCGGTCAACTGGAACGGCGGAGATGAAGCGCTGTATTGGGACAACACCACGGATACGAATCCGGAGCGTCCGCTCAGAAGGTTCAAAAGCTCCGGGTTCTCCGACAGCAACATGAATTCGAGCGGGCAGATCAAGATCAGGACTGTCATCGAAGGCGTGTTCATCGGAACCGGGGGCAGGTGCAACTTTATCTGCGATTACGCCCACGTGAGCCTCAACTACGGCGCGAACGTCGAAATGGTCAGCTACAGGTTCGCCGACAGCGGGCAGCTTCCGCTCGGAAACGAAAACACCGCCTACACCGCGGGAACGGGCGAGGACCTACACCTCCGCGCGGGCGTTCGATCGAGGTACAGGCCGTTCGTGGGTCAGAGGATCGGGCTGCAGTACGACACCGACGCGAACTTCACCTCCGGCGACGGATTCAATCCGAAGGTGATGACGACCTCCACCACGGAACTCACGATGTGGGACGACGGCGCGCACCTCGAAGGCGACACCATCTCGGGTTCGAATCTGCTTTCGAGTATCGACGTCCTCGGAATATATCACGAGGACGAAATCCCTCCGGTTCAGAACAAAAACCAGGACCTCGTTTACGAGGAGGATTTCACGGTGCGCGGACTTTCGACAGGGACGTACTACATTCGCGTGGTGAAGCTCGACGGCTTCGGCGCGCTGCTCGCTCCGCTAGACGTCTCGTCGAACGTGGCGATTTTGTCAATCGCCACGCCGACGATAAATCAGGCGGCGTATCGCTTTGGAACTAACGTCGCGTCTCCCGTGTGGGACGCGGTGGACACGCCCAAGGAATTGGTCGTGGACGATATCTACATCCTCGCGGTGCGGATGGAAAATACCGGAGGCACAGGCGCGAACAACAACTGGCAGCTTCAGTTCCAGCAGACGAGCGGGACTCCCGGACCCTGGCAGAACGTCACCACCGTGGCGAGCGACTGGACCGCGGTCGACGGAGTCTACGCAGCGGACGACGCGAGCGTCGCGACGGCGTCATTCGTCTGTGGCGCGGGAACTGGCACCGCGGCCGCGGGGAGATACAGCGAAGTCGGCGTGTCGCAGTCCAACACGAATCCGTTCAACATCCCGGCTGGAAATTACATGGAATTCTGGTACGCGATTTCGCCTTCGAGCATCGCGGCGGGAAAGGCGTATCGCTTCCGCGTGACGAACAGCGGCTCGTCCGCGGGTTTCAGCTACCTCGTCAGCCCGGAGGCGCAGCAGGTCAGCACGGAGCAGGTGAGCTACCGCGTGCTCGACGAAAACGAAAGTCCGACAACGAGCGAAAGCGCTTCGGCGCAGGTTTCGACGGACCAGCTTCTGCATCTTCGCGTCGGGGTCCGCTCGAATAACGGCGGCTGGAGCGGACACCGCCTCGGAATCCAGTACGATACCACGAGCGACTTCAGTTCCCCGACGATCGTCACCGACGCGACGTCGATGGTAACGCTCTGGGACGACGGCGATCGCGCGGACGAGAGCGCGGTGGTTGCGCTAAGTCTTTCGGGAAGTCCGAGCGCGGGTCGCTACCACGAAACGAACGTGCTGAGCGCGGTAGAGCCGGCGATGACCGCGGATCAGCTTTACGAAGAGGATTACTCTATCTATTTCGATACCCCTGGGACGTACTACGTCCGCGTGGTGGAGCTTACCGCGGGAGGAGCGTTCAGCGCTGCGCTCGATGACTACTCGAAGCTGATAACCTTCAGCGTCACTAATCCTTCTCTCCGTCAGAACTTCTTTAACTTCGCAGCCGACTCGACGACGCCATCGTTTGTCGGGACGGACGTCCAGCTCGAGTTCGTGCCTGGGACGAAGTACCTGCTTTCGATGCAGATCGAAAACCGCAGCGGCGTGGGCGATGCTCCGTGGTGGAACGGAAGCTACGGCAAGCGCAAACAGATCGCGATAACGAACAACAATTCCGTCGACGCGATGCCGACGGGTTACTCGACGTACATCACGATCGACCACGCTTCGCTCGTTACTGGCGGATTATCGCTCGCAAGCGGAAACGACGTTCGCGTCGTGTACTTCACCGGAGGCGGAAGCGTGGAACTCGATCGAGCCTGCGAGACCTCGTGGAACTCCAGCACGAGTACCATCTGGTTCAAGACGCAGGCCTCGATCGGAGCAGGCCTTGCGGACTCGAACTACTACGTCTACTACGATTACAGTTCCGCGGGCGCGCCTCCCGCAAACCGCGCGAACGTGTACTACTTCTACGACGACTACAGTGGCGGCCTCGGCTCGTGGACTGGGTCTTCGAACGGAACCTGGGCCGTCAACGGCTCCGTGGATGCGTGGTGCGACGACACGAACCCCGTCGATCAACTCTATTACAAAGCCCTCGGAGGCAGCACCCCCGCGAACAAGTACGTCGAAACAAGATCCCGCGCTTTATCGACGGGAGAAAGCAGGAACATGTTCGTCATCACGAACCGCGACAGCGCCACAGGCGACTTCATCGCGTGGGGCGGCGACGACACAAACAACTTCTGGCGGTTCGAAACCTGGGACATCAGCACCAACGGCCGCGCGACCCAGCAGCAGAACCCATACGCCATCGCATCGGATACCTGGTACACGCTCGGCGTTTCCGTGGAAGGCGACGAATACGAGATCTACGTCGACGGAGTCCTCAAGATGCAGAGCACTTACAGCACTTCGTGGAATCCGGAGATCGGAATGGGCGCGTATAACGCCGACACGGAATTCGACTATTTCAAGGTGCGTCAGTATCTGAGTCCGGAGCCGTCGACGACGGTCGGCGGGACGGACACTCTGGCGAACTTCCAATTGCAGTTCCAGAAGACGAGCGGCACCCCCGGACCCTGGACGAGCATCACGACGTCTAGCAGCGAATGGCGCGCGCAGAGCGGCGTTTTCGGCGTGGACGGCCGCACTGTGAATACCAACGAATTCGTCTGCAACTCCGGAAACCCGCCGACGAACGCGGGGACGATCCCGCAGGCCGGCGTATACACCGAAACGGGGGTCTTCACGAAGCAGATCACCGCCGGAAACTATCTGGAGCTTTGGTACTGCGTTTCCCCGATGAGCGAAGCCGCGGGCGAAAGCTACAAGTTCCGGGTGACGAACTCCGGAAACAGTTCCGCGTACACGTATACGACCTACGCCGTCGCGGCGCAGACCCAGATAGAACAGGTGAGCTTCCGCTGGCTCGATTCGGGCGAAGCTCCCGCGACGAGCGAAAACGCCGGGTACGACGCGACCGTAAACGACGAGCTTCACCTCCGCCTCGGCGTCCGGTCTAATAACGGCGCTTACGGCACGCACTACCTCGCGCTTCAGTACGATACGGATATCAACTTCACCTCGCCCACGATAATCACGACGGGCACCTCGAACCTTCGGATGTGGGACGACGGGGATCACAGCGAAGGCGACGAAGTCGCGGCGTCGTCGCTATCCGGATCGCCCACCCTCGCGAAGTATCACGAGGACAGCATCCCTCCCGCGGAAACGAAGAACGCCGACACGCTCTACGAGGAGGACTTCACGGTGAAGGTCGTCGGCACGGGCCAGTTCTACGTCCGCGCGGTCCTTGTGGATTCCTCCGGCGTCTTCGTCAGCGCGCTCGATGAATACACGCAGATAATCAGCATAACGGGTAACAATCCATCGTGCAGTCAGACCAGCTACAACTTCGGCGCGGGCGAGTTGACCGCGGGCGCTGGCTTCGGCAGCGCGAACACCGCGATCCCGTTCTCGCCCGGGACGACGTACACCGTCGCTATCAGAATGGAGAACTCCGGCGCGGTCGCGGTCAACTTCGACAACCGCTTGCAGTACCAGAAGACGAACGGCACTCCCGGATCCTGGACCGACGTCACGACTACGTCGAGCGCGTGGAAAGCAGTGGTCAATACCGCTCAGAACGGCGCCGCGATCGCTACGGGCAATTTCGTCACGAACGCTGGCGCGCAGGCGCTCATAAACGGAAGGTACTCCGAGACCGGGCACCAGCCGTCGTACAGCCTGCTCGCGACGAGCGAAACGGAACTCAGATACGAAATTGAGGCCACCGCGTCAGCCATCGGAAATGCTTATCGTTTCCGCGTGACGAACTCTGGCGCGACCACGGGTATCGCGTACAGCGTCTATCCGGAGGTCTACGACATCACTTACGAGCAGGTCAGCTTCCGCTTCGCGGGAGAGAACGAAAGCGCGCTCGAGGCGCAGAACACTTCGCTCCAGGCCGCGGTGGGTCAGCTTCTGCATCTCCGCGTGGGCATTCGCTCGAATAACGCCGCGTGGAACGGGCACAAGCTCGCGGTGCAGTACGACACGGATAACGCGTTCACGCCGGGCGACGGTTTCAACCCCGTCGTGATGACAATCGGAACAACCGAGCTTCAGATGTGGGACGATTCCGACAGATCGGAAAATTCAGGGACCACCGGGCTTATTCTTTCCGGATCGCCCTCCGCGGGAATCTACCACGAAAGCCACGACCTCATAAACGCGCAGAACAAGAACGCGGGCACGCTCTACGAAGAGGACTTCACCGTGTGGCCACAGACTACGGGCACATACTACATCCGAGTAGTCGACTACACGACCGCAAGTCCCGTGACGCTCGATCTCTACACAAGCCCGGTGATTTCGCTGACTGTCAGCGTTCCGAACGTCGGTCAGGCTGCGAGCAACTGGGCGCCGGACGGAGCCACGCCTAGCTTCGGGACCGTGGACGATATTCTCGAATTCACGACGCCGACGAAATACATCCTCGCGGTGCGCGTCGAAAACACAGGCGCGTCGCCTTCGACGTTCAACTGGAAATTGCAGTACCAGAAGGATCCGACGGGAACTCCGGGCGCGTGGACGAACGTCACCACCACGAGTAACGATATGCGCGCCACCGACGGCGTCTACGCCAGCAGCGGAGATACGGTGAACACGGGCAGTTTCGTTACAGGCGCCGGTACGGGAAGCGCCATCGACGGCAAATACACCGAAACTGGAAACGTTAGCGGATTCACACTCGGCGCGGGCGATTACACGGAACTCTGGTTCGCGGTCCAGACGCAGTCGTCGTCGGCGCTTAACCGTTACAAGTTCCGCGTGACGGACAACGGTTCGACCAGTTCGTTCACGTACACGGTGTACCCGGAGTGCGCACAGCAGGTTACCGCGCAGCTCGCGTACCGCTGGCTCGATGGTTCAGAGTCGACGGTCGCGGCGGAGAATAACGTCTACAACGCGATCGTTGGCGATCAGCTCCACGTTCGCGCCGCGATCCGCAGCCGGCATCTAGACTGGGGCACGCATTACTTCTCGCTTCAGGTAGACGACAACATCGGCTTCTCGTCGCCCGCGATGGTGACGACTTCGGGCGCTGACATCAAATACTGGGACGACGCGGATCGAACCAAAGGCGACCCCATCGCGGCGCAGATACTAAGCTCCGTGAACGCAAATGGAGTCTACCACGAAGACAGCGTCCCGCCGATCCAGAGCAAAAACGCCGACTCCGTCTACGGCGAGGACTTCGCGGTAGAGATCACGAGCGTCGGCAACTTCTACCTCCGCGTGGTGGAGGTAGACTCGGCGGGCACGTTCGTCAGTACCCTCGACTCCTACTCGTCCACGATCTCTATCTCCGGAAATAACCCGTCGTCGCTGCAGGACAGCTCCGCCTTCGGAAGCGGCGAACTCACGGCGGGCACCGGGTTCCAGGCCGCCGGGACGTCGCTCAGCATGACTATCGGAAGCAACTACACCCTCGCGGTGCGCATATCGAACACTGGCCTCGTCGCAAGCAGTTTCGACTGGAGACTCCAGTACCAGAAGGTAAACGGCACCCCTGGCGCGTGGACCGACGTCAACTCCACGTCCGCCGCGATCAAATCGGTTGCGGGCGGAACCCCGCAGGACGGGACCGCGATAATCGTCACGGACTTCAGTTCCGGAGCGGGCACTGGAACCGAGGTCGATGGACGCTATTCCGAGACCGGGCATCATCCGGGATACGTCCTCGGCGCAGGAAACCAGACGGAGCTTCGGTACGAAATCCAACCGCAGACGGGCGCGAAGGGGAACAAATACAACTTCCGCGTGACTAATTCGGGTTCGAGCACGGGCTTCGTCTACAACGTCTACCCGGTCTCGTTCAACGTCACGCACGAGCAGGTGGCGTTCGTCGTCTGCGACGACACCGAGGCATCGGTCGCGAACGAAGACACCGTCGCGTATCTCGCGGTGGATCAGAACGCCCACCTTCGCGTCGGAATCCGCTCGAACCATTCAGACTGGTCCAACCACAAACTCTCGCTCCAGTACGACGGCGACGGCGACGGCGATTTCTCCACCGGCTCGCCAGTGAACATCACCACCGCAAGCTCTCTCGTTATGATGTGGGACGACGGCGACCACACCGGCGGCGATTCGCTCACGAGCAAGCTTATCTCGTCGTCGAGCGGAAGCGTCTTCGGCATCTACCACGAAGTCCAGAATCAGGGGTTCCAGACAAAGACCAAGGACATCAGCTACGAGGAGGATTTCACCATCAAGGTCGATACCGCGGGAACTTACTACCTGCGCGTCGTCGATTACAACGGCGGAACTCCCGCGGCTCTCCACACGTATACGAGTCCTGTCGTCCAGATCGTAGTCGCGGTGCCAGCAATTACGCAGGGCGCGTATAACGCGGGGACGAATGTCGCTTCACCCGTCTGGACCGGGATCAACACCAAAATGACCTTTGCAACCGGGTCCAACTACATCGCCTCGGTGAGGGTCAAGAACTCAGGCGCGACTCCGCAGAACTACAGTTGGAGGCTTCAGTTCCAGGAAGATCCACAGGGTACGCCCGGATCGTGGACCAATGTAACAACCACGTCAAGCCACATTCGCGCGGTGGACGGGGCCTTCGGAACGACGGGAGACCCCGTGCTCACCGGAACTTTCGTTTCGGGCGCGACTACCGGAACCCCGGTCGACGGCAAATACTCCGAGTCAGGGATAGTGACCGCATACACACTCGGCGCGGACGAATATACCGAGTTCTGGTACTGCATCCAGCCGCAGGCCACGGCGGCGCTGAAGCACTACAGGTTCCGCGTCACGAACAACGGAAACGCCGGACCGTTCACATACAGCGTCTATCCGGAGATCGCGCAGAAGTCGACGGAACTCGTGAGCTATCGCTGGCTCGATTCCGCGGAAGTCGCGCTGACCGCGCAGAACACCGCGCTAAACGCCAGCACGAACGACAAGCTCAACCTCCGCGTCGGAGTGAAGTCGAAGGGACTCGACTGGGGAACCCACTACCTCGGTCTTCAGTACGATACGAACGTCAGCTTCCCATCGCCGATACTCGTCACCACGGGCACCGCGAACGTCCGGTATCACGACGACACCGGGCATAATATTGGCGACGCGCTCGGTTCCACGGTGCTCACCGGGACTCCCACCGCGGGCAAGTACCACGAGGGCACCGCGTCGCCGCCAGCGCTTACCGCGAGCGCGTACACCCTCTACGAGCATAACTTCACCGTCGAGGTTCTGACCGCGAACACGTTCTACCTGCGAGTGGTCGAGCTTAACGGCGACGGCACCTTCAACAAGGTTCTGAATGTCTATACAATGAAACCAACCGTCAGCGTCTACACGCCGTCGACGGAGCAGATTTCGTACAACTGGGGCGCAGGCGAGCTTACAGCGGGCACGGGCTTCGGCACCGTGGACACGCAGCTCAGTTTCCTTGTCGACAACACGTACACGCTGACGATGCGCTACGAGAATTCGGGCGGCGCGTCGACCGCCGCCGACTGGCAGCTTCAGTACCAGAAAACGAACGGCGTTCCCGGCGCGTGGACTAACGTCACCACGGGAAGCGGCGTCTGGAAAGCCGTCGCGAACACGGTTCAGGACGGAACCACGGTAACGACGGGCAATTTCGTAACCACCACGGGAGGCGGAACCCCGGCAAGCGGCAGGTACAGCGAAACCGGCAAACACACGAGCTACATCCTCGGCGCCGGAGACGAAACCGAGCTGAGGTACGAAATCCAGCCTGACTCGGGCGCGGCAGGGAACACGTACAGGTTCAGGCTGACGAACGCTGGCTCGACCACGGGATTCATTTACAATGTTTACGCGCAGGCGGCGCACGGCTCGACGACCTGGATCGGAACTTCCACCGATTGGAGCGATCCGTCTAACTGGACGAACGGCGTGCCAGGCGCGAGCGACGACGCGATCGTTCCGGACACCCCATCGGGTGGAAACTTCCCGCTTATTAGCGCGGCGAACGCCTACGCGCGGGATCTCACGATTATCGCGGCGACAAGCCCGACGACGATCAGCCTGGACCCAGGGCTGACGCTCACGGTGAACGGCACGCTTACCGTTTCCGGAACGCTGGTGAACAAGGTGATTTTCGAGCGTGTCGGAACCACCGGAGGATTCAACTTCACCCTCGGCGCGAGTTCGTCCGTCGACATGGAGTACTTCGAAGTAAACGGCGGACAATTGAAGTTCGGCTCCGGCACGACGGTATTCCAGTTCAGAAGAGGAAGGTTCGACAATCCCCACACGACGGCGAAATTGTTCCTCGACGTCTCGCTTTACACCGGCGCCTCGTTCACGGTAGGCGCGGTCAACTTCTTCAACTCGACATACATCGGCGGCGCGAAGAACGTCAAGGCAGCGACGGGGACGAACGTCATCCACTTCTTCGGGTCGAAGGGTCCGCTCTCGGGCGAGACTTTCGACAACGATCCGTCGAACAAGATCAGATGGTTCGCGAACGAGCCGTGGTTCAGAAACAATAATTCAGGTTTAGAGTATCCAAACCTGCAGGACGCGATCAACGCCGCTTCGGACGGCGACGAGATAATCTCGAGGAACCCGATTCCGTGGGATGGCGACATCGTCATTCCCATTAACAACCTTATCCTGCAGGGACTCGTCATCGACGGAAACGTCAACACCAACGGCGTCGCGACCGGCGTCCGTCTTGTAAATCTGTTCGTCAGCGGCAGCGTCGGAAATACCGGACCTGTGAAGGAGGTTCTGAACTGTAGCGTCGACGGAACGATAAACGCCGATCCTTCGACCGGCGTAGTCAAGTGGACGCTTTCCTCCGGAGCCATAAACGCGCCCACGACAGTCGAGAACATCGTCGACGCGTCCGCGTCCACCAACCACTGGCGCGACGTTGCCAAGTTCGATTTCCATCTGAAGCCGACGTCGACCGCCATCGACGCCGCGACGACCTCCAACGTCCTCATCGACTTCGACGCGCAGACCCGCGCGGACCTCGACTCCATTCCCGACATCGGCGCCGACGAAGTCGACACCGCGGACGGCATCGGGGATCAGGTCTGGAAGCGCGGCGACAACGACGCCGTTGCGGATCGATTCGGAGTCGTCAACAACAAGTATCTGGATCTCTGGGGATCGCAGCTTCTCTGGCTCGTGACTGGACTCGCGGACAACACCGCGTCGAAGTGGCAGAACGCCCTTGTCGCGGTCGATACGTACCAGGGGGACGTCGTCGCGGGAATCCGCGGCGCGGTCAGCACCACGACCTCCAACCTCGGATTCACGAACGGCTTCATGACATTCCCCGGCCCGGTGAAGAACGTTACCGTGCTCGCGCTCGGCGGCAAATACCAGATGTTCGTCAACTACGACGCGGACAGCGACGGTCGCGCGGAAACGATGCGAAAGATCGTCGTGCCGTACTCGGGCGCGCTTTCGAAGACCAACCGCCCCACCTGGGCGAGCGCGACCATCGAATGGACGTTCGCGGTCACCGAAGGTCCGCTTTCGTGGATCAGCTTCCAGTACGAGACGGGCGTGTACGACGTCGCGGTTGTCGCGGGAGCGGATTCCGGACGCACCGGAAATTCCAATCCCGTCGTTATCAGGATCAACAACGATCCGCTCGACGTAGGCAACTACGGAACCATCCGTTACTCGAACCAGCGCGGGAGCGCCCCACACTATAACGCGAACGTCGGGCCTATGGCCGTTAGTTCGGGAGGGTTCATTCTCGCGCTCGAATCGAATGTGATAGGCGACGACGATATCGCGCGGGTGGACAAGGACCTGACGCAGCTTGCATCATTCGACATAGGCATTAACGGTGTAGCGTATTCGATACTGCCCGGCACCTTCGGCACCACGAAACTTTGGGTCACTGGCGATCAAGATTACTTCTTCCAGGCCGATTACCAGGCTCAGGGTGCGACGAGTCCGTTCGATCCGTTCGACCTCAGCGCACAGTCGATTTCCGAGGGAACTTCCTCCGAGATTGTCAATGGTCCGAGGTCGATGTCGAACACGCCCTGGCTGTTCATCGGCTACAAGGAGGACGGATCGAGCTACATCGCGAAGGTGGATCAATCGGACGGCTCGACCGACAACGACTGGATTTTCAACGCTACGCCCGGACTTGGCAGGGAGGAACTCTTCGGCTCGATCCTCCGCGGCGGAGTCTGGTACGATCGTCTCGACGGCTTCGTCTGGGCGATCACGGACGAAAGTCTGATCTACGCGCTCTCCTGCCCGAACACAGCCGCGGGTGACGGCGACGACGGGAGGTTCCGCGCGGGCTATCCGATAAGACTTATGAACGAGAGGATCAAGGACAGCGCGCTGGTTCTGAGCGGTCCGGACCATCTTGTGATTACGTTCCTCGAAAGCGGAAACATACAGGCCTACCGCGTGCGGTAGACGTCCGTCCGCGTATTTCCTTCAAGGCGGATGGGGACAATATTCGTGAACTTTCGGTGAACCACGCCTTATTGAAGCGTCTACCTGGATTTCTGGGCGTGGCACGGGCATCTTGCCCGTGGAAACACGGACGAGACGTCCGTGCCACATGGTTCACCGAACGTTCACCAATATTCGGGACATAAACGTACGATTAATTCGTAGACGGTACGAATATAATGTGCGTACACACTACGAGCGGCTTTTCCTTCGCGACTCGTACCGCTGCTTACCTTCCTCGTAGAGCAGTTTCTGTTCCTCCGTCTCCGGCTCGACCTTCGGCACCGGAAGCGTGTGGCCGTCCGGAGTCACGCGCACCATTGTGAAGATCGCGCTGCAAATCACCCTGGACGAACCCGACTCCGGATACTGCGCCTCCGCCGTGACCATCACCTCCACGCTGGTGTTCCCCGCGAATGTCGGGACCGCGGTGATCGTCACATGTTGCCCCGGCCTTGCGGGTGCGACGAAATCGATCGCGTCTATCCGCGCGGTGACGACCTGCCCCGACGCGTGTTTCTGGCTGCACAGCACCGCGGAAAGGTCCATCCAGCCGACGAGCGCGCCTCCGAAAAGTCCGCCGTGGGGATTCGTGTCCCCCGGCATCACCATATGCGATGTGCGTGTCTCCGCGAACGACGGCGGGTGAGAGTTCGATTCCTGCGGTTTTTTATGCATGCATTTTGAATTCGTAAGTTTAGTGTTAAGATTCTGTTGCCGGTTCGAACCACCAATTCTCGGCAAGTTATGCGATCATCGCAAAAGATTATTACGTTCGCGAGGTCATTACAAGGACAGGACGTTCTTTCCATCCTTGTGGTTCTGACGTTGCTTTGTCTGACGTTCGCGTTCTGGAGGAGGATTCCGGACGCGCCGCTGATTTCGGTCGTTTATATTCTGCTGCTTGCGCCGATCGTTCCGCTGACTCTCACCCGAAACAGATACCAGACGGGCCTCGTTCGCGTCGCGCGGACCTTCTACCCGGCAATCGTGATGCTGGGCGTGTTCATGTTCCTCGACCACATAATCCCCTACGTCAATCCGAGAAGCTTCGACTACGTTCCTGCGAGCGTCGATCGTTTCATCTTCGGAGGCGACGCAGCCGCGATCCTGCAGCCGATTTCGCCCTGGTGGTGGGTCGATTACCTTCAGATTTGCTACCTGCTCTATTTCTACTACCCGTTCATCCTCGTCGGAATTCTCTACGTGACGGACCGATTCAGTGAAGTCGAGCGTCTTGCGACGATCATATTTCTTTCGCAGACTTCGAGCTTCTATTTCTACATTCTTTTCCCCACCGTCGGCCCGCAGAGATATCAGGGAATCGAGGGACTGAAGCCGCTCAGCGGAACGATCTACTCATGGGGAGTCGTTTGGCTTCAGCTCTGCGAAGCGACGATCCACAACTGCTTCCCGTCCGCGCATATCTCGATGACGAGCATCGTTCTGATCGGCGCGTTCGTGTGGCACCGGAAGATATTCTGGATCCTGCTCGTGCCCTGCGTCAGCCTGATGCTCGCGACGGTATGGCTCAGATACCACTACTTCGCGGACGTTATCGCGGGGTTTGCCAACACCTGGGCGAGCTGGTATCTCGGAATGCGACTTGTCGATTACCTCGAACGAAGAAGAAAGGACGAACGTGTTTCATTGCGGGAAACGGCTCGAATCGAGTAGCTCAGCCGTGGTAACTGTTCACGGGGTAGATTGCGGTCGTAGTGGCGCCGTAAGGCGTTGAAGATGCCCTGACTGGCACACTACGAACAGAATCCAGCTATAGACCGCGAACTACCCCGTGAACAGTTACTAGCCGTGTTCCTCCGGAATTTCGACCTGCCCAGTCTTTCCGCGCTTTGCGGGAATCGTTCCGTCTTTGGCGATGTACTTCGCAAGGCCTCGCCCGGGTTTGAAACTTACGACCTTCTTCGGCGGAATATTCATTGGAAGCCCGGAGATCGGGTTCCGTCCGACCCGGCTCTTCTTGAGCTTGACTTCGAATATACCGAAGTCGCGAAGCTCGATCCGTCCGTCCTGGACCAGCGCGTCTACAATCGCGTCGAGTGTACCCTGCACAATCGCCCGCGCATCCGTTTGAGATACGCCGGTTTCATCCGCGAGTCTAGAGGCGATTTGCTTCTTCGTCAGTCCCATCGTAATACAGAATTCTTCAAGATGCGTGGTTTCAATGTACTATAAACGTGAATTCTATCACTATTTACGCAAAACTCCAAGGCATTCCATTTAATTTGAGATTTGCCACAAACCAGCGTCACCGGGGGAATTAAACTCGCACAAATTTCGATTTCTTCCAGAAAATTTTTCGCATACAGACCTGATTTGGCGCCGTAGAAAATTCATTGGGTTCAAATTAGATTTTCCCCACGCGGTGGATATAATCCGCGCGATGGAACGATCCTCGGACCTCAATTTTGAACGATCGATGGAAGAGAAGACTCAAAATTTTCTGGGACTCGAGGTTCATCCGAAGTTCGAGGAAGCCGACGTGGTCGTACTCCCGATCGGGTACGAGCAGACGACAACGTACCAGCAGGGCACAGCGCGCGGCCCGAACGCAATAATCAAGGCTTCCGCGCAGGTCGAGATGTTCGACGACGAGCTGGTTTACGACGCGACCGAGCATCTGAAGATTCACACGATGCTCGATCCGCACATCGAAGCGCCGCCGGAAGTGAGCGCGAACATCATCGAGCGGGAGATTACGCGGATTCTTGGCGCGGGAAAGTTCCCGGTTATGCTCGGAGGCGAGCATTCGATAAGCCTTGGCGCGATCCGCGCGATCGCAAAGAAGCACGAGCGGTTCAGCATTTTGCACATCGACGCCCATGCCGATATGCGTGACAGCTACGAAGGCACGAGCTTCGGCCACGGCTGCGTGATGCGCAGAGTGGCGGAAATGTTCCGGACGACTAATCCCGGCGGAGAACTCGTCCAAGTTGGGATTCGAAGCCTTTGCCGGGACGAGTACGACTTCGTGCAATCGTGCGATTTCGTCCATTTCTATCCTATGCACCGGATTCGCGCTGAGAATACACCGCCAGAGGAGATCGTCGAGAAGCTCCATGAGAAAGTATACTTCACGATCGACGTCGACGGTTTCGATCCCTCCGTGATTCCTGGGACGGGCACTCCGGAGCCGGGGGGGATCATGTATCCGTTCTTCCTGAAGCTCGCGCGGGTGCTTGCGGAGCGCAGGAAAGTGGTCGGCCTCGACCTCGTGGAGGTGATGCCGGTTTCCGGGAATACCGTCAGCGAGTTTACAGCGGCGCGAATGCTTTATAAAATCCTGTGCTATCTTTCCAAGTTCCAGGCGATCGCAAAATGAAAGCATTCGTTACCGGCGCGGCGGGATTCGTGGGCGGGGCGCTCGTGAAGCTGCTGATTTCGAGGGGATATGAGGTGAAGGCTCTCCTGCGCGAGACTTCGAATCTCGCAAACCTTCCCGCGGAGGGATTCACGCGGGTAACGGGCGATCTGCTGAAGCCAGAGACGTATCGCGAAGCGCTTCGCGAGTGCGAGTACGTTTTCCACGTGGCGGGCAAGGTGAGTTTCTTTCCGGAGCATCGGATGGCGGTGTACTCGGTCAACCGCGAAGCGACCAGGCTGATGATCGCGGAACTCCGCGCGAGTCCGAATCTGAAGAAGGCGGTTTTCACCGCGACCATCGGCACCATCGGTTTCGCGGAATCCAGCGGCACCGTGCTCGACGAGACGTCTCCCTGGAACGCTGGCCCGCTCGACATCCACTACATCACGTCGAAGAAGCAGGGCGAGGACCTCGTGATGCAGGCGGCGAGGGAAGGACTTCCGTTCGCCATCGTGAATCCGTCGGTGATACTCGGCCCGGGGGATATCAATAATTCCTCGACCTTCGTCATAAGCGCGGTGATGAAGCGCCTCGCTATGATTTACGTTCCCGCGGCGCTTAACGCGGTCGACGTCGATGACGTCGCGATGGGGCACCTGCTTGCGCTTGAAAAAGGTCGCGCGGGGGAGCGGTACATCCTTGGCGGACAGAATATCGGCACGCGGGACTTCCTGAAACTCGCGGCGAAGATCGCGGGAGTGTGGTTCCCTCTGATCGGCGTCCCGAAGTCTCTCGCGCTGATATTCGGCTTCACCGCGGGACGCTTCATGCGATTCCTCCCGATGAACGTCGAGGCGGTGAAGATGAGCGCGGAACCGTGGGTGTACTCGATCGAGAAGGCGCGCGAAGAGCTTGGCTACGATCCGCGCCCGCTTGAAGAGACGATCAAACGCACCGTGGACGATCTTCGCGCACGCGGGATAGCGTAAAGTTGCGCCCGCGTCTCTGCTGCATGCGCGGGACGCCTGCGCTACAGACATCGCGCGTGATCTACACGTGCCGGGCACTTCGAAAGTTACCGGCACGCGACTACTTTATCGGCTTTGGATACACGTCCCCGGTCCAGAAAACCTTGCGGGGTCTACCGTCGAGGAAGATGTACCCCGACGAGTTCGGGATGTCGTCGATCTGGCTTTTCATCCATGAAGGCGGCTGTCTCTGCGGCGAGAAGACCACCACCGCGTCGTGGAGGAATTCGCCAGGGTAGAGGAACAGTTCCGCGATGCACGCGAAGGGCAGCATCATAACCGCTAGCACCGCCTCGCCCTGGCCTTGCAGTCCGAAGCGCAGATTCTGGTCGATAACGAAGAATCCCCAGAACCGCGCGTCGACGGTCCTGCACGAGGACGTCAGCAGCAGGAAAAGCAGCGCAAAGGTGAATAGAGTCTTCCGGATCATCTGATGGCTTCGTTCTTCCTCTGGCTTTCGATTTCGTCCTCCGAGTACCCGAGTTCGGACATGATTGCGCCGGTGTGTTCGCCGAATTTCGGCGCGGGTTTCGATATGGACGCGGGGGTCTTCGAAAACTTCACCGGGAAGCCAATGTACTTGAACGGAATGGTTTCGTCACCACATTTCTTCGTCACGAGGCCGCGCTCCTCGAAGTGTGGGTGATCGAGCGCCTCCGCGAGACTAAGCACCGGCTCGACGCACGCGTCCGCGGCCTCAAAAATCGTTTTCCATTCCGCGAGCGTCTTCTCTGCGAAGATGTTTTCAAGCACTGGCATCTTGTCCGCTGCGAGGTAGAAATGCTCGTTTAGCTCCGACGCCATCTCTGGCTTTCCGACGACATTGCAAAGCTGCTGCAGGAACTTCGGCTCCAGCGCGCCGACAGCGAGACTGCCTCCGTCCTTCGTCTGGTAGAATCGATAATTCGCCGCGGCTCCGGTGAGGATGTTCTTCGAACGCCCGACGCTGACTCCCGCCTGCGCGTCGCCCGCGTGGAAGCTGAGCATCGCGAGGAGTCCATCGGCCATGCTCACGTCTATGTGCTGACCTTCTCCCGTGCGCTCGCGGTGGTACAGAGCGCCGAGCACCGAAGCGAGCGCGAGCATACTTCCGCCTGCGATGTCTGCGACCTGCACGCCCACTACCGACGGCTCTTTGTCCGCGGGTCCGCTCATAGACGCGACTCCGGAAAGCGCGCTGTAGTTGATGTCGTGCCCCGCGCGATCCTTCAGCGGACCCGTCTGGCCGTAACCTGTGATGGAGCAGTAGACGATCCGCGGGTTCAGCTTGCAAACGTCGCCAAACCCAAAGCCGAGGCGGGTCATCACTCCCGGCCTGTTGCCCTCGACGAGAACGTCAGCCTTCCGCGCGAGCCTTGCGAAAACTTCCGCGCCCTCCCGCGATTTCAGATCGATGGAAATCGCTTCCTTGCCGCGGTTGATGCTTACGAATCCCGCGCCTTGCCCGCAAAGCTGCACCGGATGCCAGCGGGTGGTGTCTCCGGAGCGGGTGTCTTCGATCTTGATGACCCGCGCGCCGAGGTCCGCTAGCCACATCGTCATTTGCGGGCCGGGGAGCAGCCGGGTGAGATCGAGTACGGTTACGCCTTCGAGAAGTTTGTTTGTCATAGGTAGGTTATCGTCTGAGCGTCTTTTCCGGCATAGAGAGGGAAATTCGGCGAACGGCTAAAAAAGATGAACTACGTTCGAACCGGAATCTCCGGACCTCGTTAATAATGTAGGCGCCACAAACAAAGTTCCACAAGCGGATGAAAAGTTATCGAATGCGCGCAGGGCAACGACAGCGCTAGTCGGCACGGGCCGAAGCCGCGCCAAGCGCCCGCAAGCTTCGAACTAGACGATGAGGGTGAGTCTTTCGTCCGGAGTTTTCGTTTTCAAACAAAGGAGAAGACAATGGCAAAAAGTGCTTATAAGGACGGGTATGACGATTTCGAGGAAGGCGCGGACGAGTACGTCGCTCCGGAAAAGGAGAGCGAACTCGGCAGGCTGCTGAAACGGTCGCCGACGTTTGCGATCTCGGTGTTCGTACACGCGATTCTGCTTTTCATTCTCGCGCTGATCGTGGTCGGCACGTCGGGCGAGGAAGATCAGATCGCGCGGATAAACATTCTGCCCCCTGAAATCGAGGACTATATCGACATTCCGGAGCCTCCGCCGCCGAGCACGGTGATCGATCGCTCGGAAGACATCGAGGACTCCGAACCTTCGGAACCTGCAATGGTAGAGGCGTCCGATCCGATGGACTCGCCGTCCGAGAATCCGTCGGACGTTCCGAGCGACGTGGACTTCACTTCGCCCAGCTCGCCGATCGCGTTCGGGCCGACGGGCACGACGAGTTTCTCGCCGCCCACAGGCCATATTCCCGGCGATGACGGTCCGTTTGGAGATCGCGGCCACGGTAACGGAGGCGAAGGCACCGGCGACGGGCGCGGATCGACCGAGAACTCCGTGCAGGCCGCGTTGAAGTGGCTTCGGAGGCACCAGGACGAGAGCGGAAGCTGGAAAGCGAAGGAGTTCCACGCCGAATGCGGATCGCAGACCGACTATCCCGGAAAATGCTCGAACGAGGACGGCGGAACGGACGAGGGGTGGGAGAGCGTGGACGTTGGAGTAACGGGGCTTGCGCTGCTCGCGTTCCTCGGGAACGGAAACACCGTCTCCTCCGGACCGTACCGCAGAACGGTGCAGAACGCGGTGCGCTACCTTATCCAGGTCCAGCAGCCGGACGGGCTTTTCGGGCCGTCCCTGGATTCCCACGCGAATTACAACCACGCCTGCGCCGCGATGGCGATTATCGAGGCGTACGGGATGACGAATCTCGATCGTCTCGCGGGTCCGGCGCAGAACGCGGTGGACTACATCGCGCGTTCGCAGAATGAAGGTCTCGGCTGGCGCTACGGCGTCCGCCCAGGCGATAACGACAGCTCCGTCACGGGCTGGATGGTCCTCGCGCTGAAAAGCGCAAAGGTGAGCGGTCTGCACGTCCCCGAACAGTGCTTCGAAGGCGCAAAGAGGTGGTACGAGATCGTCACGAACGCCGACTACGGCCAGGTGGGATACACGATGCGGGACCAGCTCAATTCAAGGCTTCCGACCGCGAACGGAGTACCCGTGTTCGAGAACAACCAGGCGCTTACGTCCGTCGCGCTTACCGCGAATCTTTTCATGGGAACTCCGCGGGCGAACTCTCTCCTCGAACGGCAGGCGGGTCTGATCGCGCGGGACCTTCCGACCTGGCAGCCGAAGAGGAAGATCGACTTCTACTACTGGTACTACGGGACGCTCGGGCTGTTCCAGATGGGCGGTCCGTGGTGGAACATCTGGAACGAGGCGATGAAGACGACGCTTTGCGAAAACCAGCGTTCGGACAAGAGCTGCGACCACGGCTCCTGGGATCCGATCGGCGCGTGGGGCAGCGCCGGCGGAAGGGTCTACGCGACCGCGATCAACTGCCTCAGCCTCGAAGTGTACTATCGCTACAAGTTGATCCAGTCGAATCGCGAGTAGCGCCCTTCGCGGCAATTGCGAACGATAAAGCGTCCGGGATTTCGAATCTCGGACGCTTTCGTTTTTGGCACTAGTGGCATCGGCGTCCCGTCGATGTTTCACGGGCATGATGCCCGTGCCACGATTCATCAGTGTCGAACATAATCATTTACAAGTTCCGCGGCGAGGGGTACTTTTGGGTTCGCCCCGCTTCAATCCCCCCAACATCGGTACAAAGATGGAAAACGCAGAACGTTTCAGGCTTCCGCTACTTGTAAAGCGGGACATAGACGGCTTTTTTGGTCTGATGGTCGACAACCTCATCAACCTTCTAGTGATGTGGACCATCTGGACCAAAGCCCTGAAAATGCCGGAGCATATCGTCACGCACTACGTCCTGCCCGGTGCGGTGCTGTCTATCGCGTTCGGGAACCTTTTTTACTGGTTACAGGCAAGGAGCCTTGCGAAACGCGAACGCCGGTCGGACGTCACCGCGCTTCCGTACGGAATCAACACGCCGAGTTTGTTCGCGTTTCTGTTCCTGATCATTGCGCCGATATATTTTTCCCAGCTTGGCGAGAATCCGACTCCGGAGCAGAAGGAAGCCGCGGCTACGATCGCATGGAAGATCGGGATGCTTGCGTGCTTCATTTCTGGAATCGTCGAATTCCTGGGCGCGTTCGTCGGAAACTGGATTCGCAAATGGACCCCCCGCGCGGCGCTGCTTTCGACTCTCGCGGGGATCGCGATCTCGCTCATATCGCTTCCGTTCGTTTTCAGAATCTGGCAGTATCCGCTCGTCGCGTTCATTCCGCTTGCGCTGATTCTTTTCGGTTACTTCGGAAGAGTGCGCTTCCCCCTCGGACTTCCCGCGGGTCTCGTGGCGGTAATCGTCGGCACCGCGCTCGCCTGGGCGCTCGGCCCAGGGTTCGAGCACATCCAGAGCCTCGGCTACCTGACGAACATCGATCCCGTAAACGTCTGGAGCCCGCTCGGGTCCACCGCGGTATCCGATCTGCAACATTCGTGGGGACAATTCCTCGCGAAGTTCAGCGATGGGCTTTCGGTCGACAGTCTGACGATTCCGGATGTCGCCGCGGTATACGGACTTCGCGACGCGCTCGAGTATCCGGAACTCGGTTCGCTGCTTTCGCTGATAATCGGGATGGGGCTGATAAACGCGCTCGGAACGCTACAGAACATCGAAAGCGCGGAGGCTGCGGGAGACAAATTCCCAGTACACTCGACGATGATGGTCAACGGCCTTGGAAGTATCGTCGCGGCGTGCTTTGGAAGCTGCTTCCCGACGACGGTGTACATAGGCCATCCCGGATGGAAGGCGCTCGGCGCGAGAAGCGGCTATTCGATGATCAACGCGTTGTTTCTGATGGCGCTCGTAACCTTCGGCCTCGTCGGACTTCTTGGCAATCTCATCCCGACGGAAGCGGGCGCGCCGATACTTCTCTGGATCGGCGTGATAATCGCCGCGCAGGCGTTCCAGGTGACTCCGAAGCGCCACGCGCCGGCGATCGCGGTAGGATTCTTCCCCGCGATCGCGTTCTGGGGCGCGCTGCTGATAGCCGGAGTCGGGCGGGTCTACGGCCAGTTCCTCGACAACGAGAAGATTTTCGCGTCCGCCACCGCGGAGAATCCCGGATTCTTCTCGAAGGCCCTCGAAGGCGAAATCTTCGTGCAGGGGATGCTCGACCTTGGAGGCGGGTTTCTGTTCTCGTCTATGATCCTCGTCGCGATCTGCGTGCACATCATCGATCGCGAGTTCGTCCGGGTTTTCTGGTGGAGCATAGCGGGCGCGGTGCTTTCGTTCTTCGGCTTCGTCAACTCAGCGGTGTTCAAGGACTCGCAGGTTCTCGACCTGATCGGCGTCGGAACCGGCAAGCGCTTCACGCTTGTCTATATCGCGATCGCCGCGATGGCGTGGTGGTTCGCGGTGAAGAAGTCGCGCGGCACGCTCCAGATCGTCGAGGGCGAAAGCACGGAGATTCTGGACAAGGACCATGAGTGACTTCGCCGTGGCACGGGCATCTTGCCAGTGAATTCACGGACGAGACGTCCGTGCCACGTAGTTCACAGAACTGATACGGGTCACGCGGTCCAGCCGCGGGTCCAGATGGTCTGGAACAGATTTTCGAGCACGATCGTCGGATGGAGGTTTCGCTCGATGTCCTTGATCGCGCTCAGCGTCGCTTCGACGTTTCGAAGGAGCTTTCCGCGGTCCGAATTCGCGGCGTAGACGAGCATCTCCTTTTCGAGGTACGCGTTCGTAAGCTCGGAAGGAATGGCGCCCTCCGCGAGCTTCACCGCGTCCATCAGAACGCTCGCGAGGATCGAAAGCAGACGGACGAGGCGGGGGCGTTTCGCGATCATCGTCTCGTCGCTCTTACCAGTGCTCACGAACTCCATAATGGCGTCCGCGAGGACGTACGGATTCTTTTCTCTGCTGGCAAAGATCGCTTCGAGGAATTTCTCGGCGTAGTGGAAAACGTCCTCCTCGATGAGTTTTCGCGCGTATCCGGGACTGCCTCCTCCGTGGGCGCGGATGAACGCCTTCTGTCGGTCGTCCAGATCGAGGTCCGCGAGGAGCAGCATCAGGCTTTCGTCATCGAGCGGAGCGAACACGAATTTCTGGCAGCGCGACTCGATCGTCGCGATCGACGGCTTCCTCGACCCGCGGATCAGAAACAGCGCCGCGTGTCCGAGCGGCTCCTCCAGCGTCTTTAGAAGCTTGTTCGCGGATTCGACGTTCATCAGTTCCGCGTCTTCGAGGATCAGATACTTGCAGCCGAGTTCCGACGGCTTCAGAGACAAAAACCGGATTGCCTCGTCGATGACGTCGATCGTGAGCTGCGATTTGCCTTCGAGCTTCCCCAGAATCCGGAGGTCCGGACAGATTCCGTTTTCGATCGACCGGCACGGATAGCACGCGAGGCAGGGTTTATCCTCCGCGGCTTTGCAGCTCATCGTCTGGATCAGCCTGCGCGCGGCGAGCGACTTCCCGACTCCCTTCGGTCCCGCGAACAGAATCGCGTGCGGGAACATGCCGCGCGTCTTCGCGCGGAGCAGCCGTTCGAAGATATGGTCGTGGCCGTGAACGTCTTTGAAAACCATTCGTCCTTTTTCGATTTAGGAGCCTCAAAATAATAAGTAATACATCTCGCATCTCATATTCACGTCATCTTCACATCGCGCTCAATCGTCAAATCCTCGTCGGAACTATAGCTACGACTGCGGTTTGACTCAATCGCGCAATGCGAATCTGCCGCAACTCTGAGCGCGATTTTGTACGACTTATTACTTTGAGGCTCCTTACAAGTTCAGTCTGCGAGCAGGATAAATTCGATCAGAAGCGTCGCGGACGCCACAGTCAAAAATGAAAATAAAATCCAGCGCGGGCAGTTCGTAGTGTGCTCGTGAGAGCATATTTTCCGTTTGTAGTGTGCTCGTAAGAGCATATATTCTTCGCATAAAAACGCCTTACGGCGCCACTACGAACGCGAACTACCCCGCGAACAGTTACGCTTTTTCTTTTTACGACTACCCGCTTGCCGCGGTGATTCGTACCTTGGTTTCGTGTGGATTATCAGATACATCGCGAGACTTTTCTCGAAACTCTACAGAACTCCGGAGGGGATGATCGTAGGCAGTTTCGGCGCGATCTCCCTTATTGGCGCGGGGCTGTTGTCCCTTCCCGCTGCGAGCGCCCGTGGCGCGGGGTTCCTCGACGCGCTGTTCACCGCGACGAGCGCGGTCTGCGTCACGGGACTCGTCACGCTCGACACGGGAACCGACTTCACGCTCTTCGGGCAGATCGTGATCCTGCTTCTGATCCAGACCGGCGGGCTTGGAGTGATGACCTTCGCCGCGCTGCTGTTCAAAAGCCTCGGAAAGAAACTTTCGCTGCACAGTCATCTCGCGGTCAAGGACACTCTGTTCCAGGAGGAAATCGCGACAAACTTCAATCGCATGTTCTGGCGGCTCTTCCGGATAATGATCGTGGTCGAGCTTATTTCTGCCGCGGTGATTTTCGTCGGACTTCCGAAGGACGACGGAATGGCGTTCGCCGCGTATTCAGCGGTGTTTCACGCGGTGAGCGCGTTCTGCAACGCGGGGTTTTCGCTCTATCCGGACAGTCTTACCGGGGTCCGCCATCTCTGGCTCGTGATGCTTCCCGTCATGTTTCTGATTGTCGTCGGCGGGCTTGGGCACGTCGTGCTGCAAGAGTGCTGGAGGTTCTTCGCGCGATTGTTCCGGCTCCCTTCGCGAGCCGTCCGGGCGATCGATTACCACGAGTCGTTTTCATACCACGCGAAACTCGTTCTCGGATCGAGCGCCTTGCTGGTGATCGTCGGCGCGGCGTCGATTTTCGCGCTCGAGTACGGTTCGAGCAAGGACCATCTGGGCGATCAGATAGGCGGAGCGATCTTCCAGAGCGTTACGACGCGCACCGCGGGTTTCAACACCGTCGACGTCGGCGCAATGCATCCCGCCTCGATTTTCATTATGACGATGCTGATGCTCATCGGCGGCTCCCCCGGCTCCTGCGCGGGCGGCATCAAGACGACTTCGTTCATTATCTGGCTGGCGTACATTCGTTCGCTGATGGTCGAGAAGGAGGACGTGGAAATCTTCGGATGTCGCATCGATCCGGAAATCGTTACGAGGACGAATCTGCTCGTGTCTCTGGCGGTGGTTTTCAACATTACAGGTGTTATCGTGCTGCTCGTCGGCGAAAACGATAGCGGATTCACATTCCTGCAGATTCTATTCGAGCAGGTCAGCGCGTTCGCGACCGTGGGGCTTTCCACCGGGATCACCGCGAAGCTTTCGTCTTTTTCGAAGGTCTGGATAATCGTTACAATGTTCGTCGGAAGACTCGGCCCGCTGACTCTCGTGCTCTACGCGTTCGGCGGGACGAGATCCAGGATCAGGTATCCGCAGGGAAAGGTGCTCATCGGATGACAGCGAAACGAAAACAGGTGTGCGTGATCGGACTCGGACAGTTCGGGGCGGAACTCGCGAAACGGCTCGCGAAGTACTGCGAGGTGCTTGCGATCGATAGCACTGTGGAGCGGGTCGACCTGATCGCTAACCACGTCCACAGCGCGAGATGCCTCGACGTGCGGGATTTCGACAGCCTCCGCACGCTGATCTCAGAAGAGTTCGACGAGGTCATCTTGAGCATAGGCGACAACATCGAGGCAAGCATCCTCGGAACGCTCTTCATCGCAAGACTCGGCGTGAAGACCATCCGCGTCAAGGCGAAGAACGACGACCACGCGGAAATCCTCACCGCGATCGGAGCGACGCATATCATATATCCGGAGAAGGAAACCGCGATTCGCATCGCCGCGCAGATTTACAGCCCGGGGCTTCGGGAGATGCTGCCGCTGTCGGAGGATTTTCAGGTGCGGGAAATCGAGACGCCGAAATCGTTCGTCGGAAGGGCGCTCAGCGAAATAAGGCTTCGGAACGAGTACGAAGCCTTCGCGCTCGCGATAAAGTGTGGCGCCACGAACAAGCTGACGTTCATGCCGCCCGCTTCGTACGTGCTCACGGAAAAGGACGTGATGATCCTGATCGGCAAGGAGGAGAACCTTATGAAGCTCCAGGAACTTTCCGCGACGTGACGCTCAGCTTGCGGGGAGCCGCTATATTCGATGCGAGGCGGGGAATGAATCCGCTTGTATACGCGGAGTTACGCTGTATTCTGTTCACCGATTGTTTGCAAGGACAGAAGGAGCCTAGAGCTGACCATGAAAGAAAAAGACGTCGGAATGCTGCGCGAGGCGCTGCCATACCTCCACGAATTCACCGGGCAGACGTTTGTCATCAAGCTCGGCGGCGAACTCGTCGATCACGAGAATCTGAAAGTGCTCGCGGAGGAAATCGCCTTCGTCAGCAAACTTTCGCTCGACCTCGTCGTCGTCCACGGCGGCGGCGCGCAGGCGGACGCGCTCCAGAAGAAGCTCGGATACGAAACCGTGCGCGTAAGCGGACGGAGACTCACCGACGAAAACACCCTCGACGTTGCGAAGATGGTTTTCCGCGGCAAGGTCAACATGGAACTCGTCGCGAACCTCCAGAGCGTCGGAGTGCAGGCGGTCGGACTAAGTGGACTCGACGCGGGTCTGATACAGGCAAAAAGGCGTCCGCCGCAGAAGGTGAAAGACCCCGAGACCGGGAAGAAGGTCGAAATCGACTACGGCCACGTCGGCGACGTTACGGGAGTCAACCCCGCGATCCTTCGTTCGCTTATCGGGGCGAGATTCGTTCCCGTGGTGTGCAGCCTCGGCGCGGACGAAAAGGGCAACGTCCTCAATATCAACGCGGACACGATCGCAACGGAAATCGCGATCGCGATGAAGGCGCACAAGCTTATCGTGCTGACGAACGTTCCGGGCGTACTCGAGGACGTCAAGAACCACGAGTCGCGCATTTCCGCGCTCACCGCTGAAAAAGCGCAGGCCCTCATCGAGTCCGGCACCATCGCTGGCGGGATGATCCCGAAGATCGAAAACGCGCTCAAAGCCTGTAAGGGCGGCGTCCCGCGGGTTCATATCGTCGACGGAACCGTTCCGGACAACCTCCTTCGCGAACTGTTCACGAAGGAAGGCTCAGGCACGATGATCGCGCGAACCGAGGAAATAGACACCTGGAAATCCGAAGGATGGATGATCGTTTGAACGTAACCGTTCACGGGGTAGTTCGCGTTCGTAGTGGCGCCGTAAGGCGTTTCTTTGATCCACCACACCGCGAAAATATGCTCTCACGAGCACACTACGA
>JANLHZ010000241.1 GCA_024653775.1 Planctomycetota bacterium
CCCGACGCGGAACTCCGAGCGCGGTTTTCCCGAATCGAGGACGTAAGCGAGAATTGCGTCTTTCGTGAGTTCTTCCCTGCTGGTGGCGCCAAGGTTTAATGACAAACTGCTCTCTCGCAAAGACGGAAAAAAAGGGACGTTACGTTAACCGATATAACGCCGAATGTGGAGAGTTTAATTCCAAAATTCAGCGGTCGGTAGCCAGAAACTCACTCTCCCTCCGCGACAGGGTTGGGGTGATGGCAACTTCCGATTACTGACTACCGACTACTACCTCCGTCAGCTTCAGAAACAGTTCGCACGTAGCAAGCGCGTCGCCGAGAGCGGTGTGGCGGCCTTCAACTTCGATTTTGAAATGATCGAAAGCCTTGTTCGACGAGGACACGTCCGCATCGAGAACTCCCGCGAAATAGAGGAAGCGCAGGATGGAGCTTGTGTCGATCATCCGGTGGGAGAAATATTTTTCGAAATCCACGCCCACGCTGTGGAAGAAAGGTTTCAGGAATCCGACGTCGAAATGAATGTTGTGTCCGCAGATAAGCCAGCGATCGTCCGTAAGCAGATGCGCGCTGCAGAACTCGATTATCTTTTCGACCGCGGCCTTTGGCGGGACTGAGGACTTCTCGTGCTCGATCAGATTGATGCCGTTGACCTTCAGCGCGTCGGCCTGGACGTAATACTCCGCGTGCCTGATTCCGATTTCGAACTTTTGGAATCCCTCCGGAAGTGCGAGAACGATTCCGACGCTGAGCAGACTGTGCTTTTCCGGATCGAGTCCGCCAGTCTCGCAGTCGATGAACGCGACCCGGCGCAGAAGTTCCTTGTTTTTGAAGTTGTGAAGGTCAGTCATCAATTAAGAATTAAAAATGAAGAATTAAGAATTGAAAGTCTAAACCAAATTACTTTGGAGTGAAACACGTAAGTGCTTCCTTGGAGCGCATCTCGTGAGTGATGCACTCCCGACCGCTTTTTCCGTGTGTTCAGTGATTTCCGCGGTTAAATTCTATGCACGCATTTCATCAACAGGAGTTCCAGATGCACAAGACCCTTTCCGCGGTTCTTATCCTTGTTTTAGTCGCAGGTGCTTCCTCCGCACAGGAATCGAATCCACGCGGCGGAAGACCGTTCATCGGCGTTTCATTCGAGGCAGTGACGGAAATCCCGCAGGTCGCGCGCGACGCCGGCGCAGAGGGCGGAATCCGGATCACCGACGTCACGCCGAATTCCGCCGCCGCGTTAGCGGGGATAGCGGTGGGGGACCTCCTTATCTCCGTCTGCGGCGAGTTCTTCAAAGGCGAGGCCGCGGAGATAAATAACGCATTCAGTCGCAGCATCCAGTCGCGGAGTCCCGGAGACGAATATCCCGTGAAACTCGTCCGCGTCGTTGAAGGTACTCCCACGATTATCGACGTCACGGTCATCCTCGGCGTGCGCCCGGAGGACACGTTCGCGCCGCCTCCGCCTAATGACGAAGTCGAGGTGCGGTTTAACGGTTTCCCGGAAGAGCTTTGGACGGAGAATGGTTTCGAGGGAGAAATCAATCCGCCGGTTATCGAATCCGACTACCGCGACGCGATTTTCTATCTGACGGATTCCTTCGCAATACGAGACGAATACCGTGATCTTCTCGCGCGCCTCGCTCGCTGCGAGTCCGGAAGCGACGGCTACCGAAACGACATAATGGCTTACGTCCACCGCGACCCACCTGTAATAGAAAGAGTGACAAGATGGATTGCGAATCGGTTTAGGGCATCTGGCGAAAGAGACGCATCAAATTTGTTTCAAAAGTCGTTCCAACTGATGTGTCGCGGCCAGGACGTATACCTGCAAAATATTGTATTTAATCGAACCGACGACCTCGATGCGCTGATTCTCAAAGTCGAACAGGTGTTTGCAAAAGCAAAGGAGCACGTTGATTTAGCCTTCAAGGATCTTACCCCGGAGGATATCGAACTGATTGAGTCTCATCGCTTGGGAATCGTCGAGGTGATGAGGCTCTCTCACTTAATCCAGTCCGACTCTGACCTTGAACGAAGAGCGAACAATCTAAAAATAATAGAGTTCGCGAAGAAAGTAGATTTCACCCAGCTTGGAAGGGCGTCTCTGACGCTATCGAAACTTGTTGAATTTGAGAATACGATCTACAACCGATGCAGTCAAATTTTTCGATCTGAGATTAGAAGACCCATTCTATTCGAAAAAGACACCCCCTTCGGCAAGTTCATAATCGGCGGACGCGGGAGGAGTTGGTATCGCGAGGACGCGGCGCTCATCATCGACCTCGGCGGGGACGACGTTTACACAAATAACGCGGGCGCGGGGTTCTCGCGGGAGATGCCGATGTCGGTGGTGATCGACTTCGCAGGCAACGACTCTTACGAGCAGACCACGAACTTCAGCGCGGGCACGGGTTCCCTCGGAGTCGGCATCCTCTACGACGCTGAGGGCGACGACAATTACATCGGTCAGAGCGTCTCCCTCGGCTCCGGATACTTCGGCGCGGGGATGCTGATCGATAAAGCAGGGAACGATCGGTATCACAGCGAGGAGTTCAGCCAGGGGATGGGATTCTTCGGCGTGGGGATTTTGCTCGACGAGGCGGGCAACGATGTTTACGAGGCTCCCGCGAAGGCGCAGGCGCTCGGGATGTCCGGCGGCTTCGGGATTCTGATCGACAGCGCAGGCGACGACAGCTACTACGCGAAGGGTCGGTATCAGACGAACTACGGCGACGAGGGGATTTTCGATTCATGGAGCCAGGGCTGCGCAATGGGACTCCGCGGCGTCGCGTCGGGCGGACTCGCGCTACTACTCGACGAAGGCGGAAACGATCGCTTCGAGGCGGGCAACTTCTCCCAGGGCGGCGGGTACTACTACGGCTACGGGATGCAGGTGAACCTCGGAGGCGGGAACGATCGCTACATCGGTTCGCGCTACAATCAAGGATTCGCGGCGCATCAGGCGGTGGGGTGCTTCATCGAGGAGGGCGGCGACGATTTCTATACCACCCGCCAGGCGGTCGCGCAGGGACTAAGCTGGGACGAGACCGCGGTGGTCTTCGTGGACGACGCGGGAAACGACCGCTACGAAGGCGGCGGCTTCTCCCAGGGGGCCTCCGCGCACAACGGCTTCTGCATGTTCATCGATAGGGGAGGCGATGACGAATACCTTTACTGCGCTCCCGCTCGCGCTGGGGGGAACGATTACCACGGCGGACATTCCTTCAGCATCTTCCTCGACGAGGGCGGCGGTAACGATACCTACGGCACCGACGGTTACGAAAACAACCTCGTTTGGGGCTTCATCGACTACGGCTTCTTCGCGGACCTCAGCGGCCCACTCGAAAATATATTACTCGCGGAGGTCGATAATTCCGGTATGCAGCGGAGGTCGGAAATCGAACCGAAGTGAACCTGGGAGTGCAGACGTCCCGTCTGCGCTATTCAGTTAATTTTCTTGATGGAAGTGAAAAACTGATGTCGAAAGATAAGTCGTCGCGCGGAAATGCAAGTCAGTTTTTCGTCGCCGGTGAGTTGTGCCGTCGCGGGTATGTCGCTGTAGTGACTCTTGGCAACACGCCAAATACAGATATTCTTTGCAGCAACCTCGATGGTACAAGGTTTGCCCACATTCAAGTCAAAACCTTCGTTCCTGGAAACAAAACTTGTAGCGTTGGTCTGAAGGCGGAGAAAAATCTTGGCAAAAACTTCTTCTGGGTGCTCGCAGGTATTCCGGAGCCAAACTCATCGGCGGAATTTGAGTATTTCATAATTCCCTCCAAAGAAATGGCGAAAAATGTAAGCAAACTCCATGATAAATGGCTACACACCCCTGGAAGTAAAGGACAGCCCCACAAAGATAGCTCCGTTCGAGCAGTCAACGTTCCACCGAACGCTTATTCCTACCTTTGGTCGATAGATCCGTATCGTGAGAAGTGGAACCTCATTGCTGATCGTCTCGATATTCCTTAACTCTAAAGTTCTCAATCAAAAATGCCAAAATTCGATCACATCTTCATCGCGCCTGATGTTCTAAAATTTGAAATAGAGGAACTTGATATAAGTACCTCCCCCGCAATCAGTTACGCCTACTTGGCAGCTTCCTCTTACTGCCTACCT
>JANLHZ010000043.1 GCA_024653775.1 Planctomycetota bacterium
TGGAGACTTTTTTGAAAGTGTCCGCTTTAAATCGAATGACAGACCTCGGCATGCCGGCAAGCTACGCAGCGGCAGGCTGAATGCGGGGGAAAGGGGGCACCGGCGCCCATTTCTGATTTATGCAACAAAGCCGTCTGAAATTAATAAGTTGTACAAAATCGCGCTCAGATTTGCGTCATATTCGTTTTGCACGAGGAAGCCAAACCGGAGTCGTAGCTATAGTTCCGATGAGGATTTGGCGACCGAGTGCGAAGCGAAGATGGAGTGAAGATGAGATGCGAGATGTATAATTTATTAGTTTCAGACTCCTTATGGGCAATTTCGTTGGTGCCGACTGATTTTTCAGAAACAGGTGCAAAAAGGCGCTTGAAGAATTAACATCTTCTCAGCTCCACCATCGTTTCCTTAACAATTCTTAAAATCTTGGCCTGAGGCGGGAAAGCTCATGAATTTCTATCGACTTCCAAAGTCCGAGCAGCGGGCACGAAGCTTTCGATCGATGATTTCGTATCTGAAAGAGTACATCGAGCCATATCATCCGTTCCATCGCAAGAACTGGAAGGAGCTTGGAATCGACGTCGGAAGGATCGAAAGTTACGAGGAATTTGCCGAGAAAGTCCCTGTGATTTCGAAGGCGGAGTATCGTCAGGACGGTCGCGCGTTTATCTTGCAGCCGAAGTTTCCGGGCCGGGAATCGCAGGTTCCGTACGACACGGAGAAGATCAGAACGAAGCACCTCCTCGGGCTTATGAAGCGCGCGCTGTTCAACTCGAACCCGCGCGATTACGTCGGCCTGTACCGTAAACTCAGCTTCAAGGACAAGATCGCGAGGCGCGCGACGTACGAATTCTTCCCGACGCATTTCCACGCGAGCACAGGAACCACGGGCGATCCGACGCCTGCGGTGTACACGCGTAAAGAACTGTTCGAGGTCATCCCGGAGTTGGCGCAGCAGGTTTTCATGGCGCCCGACGTACTCGCGCCTGACTCGCCGCATCTGACTTTCGACTCGCGAATAATGAACGGATTCCCCGGAGTTCCGCACCTCGCGTTCTTCCAGGCTGTGATCACGAAATTCTTCGGAGGCGTCTCCTGCTTCGATACCGGCGGCGGCAAGGTGATGACCACGGAGCGCCAGATCGACCTCTTCGCGCGGCAGGGCTTCAACTTCATCGCGATCATCCCGAGCTACTTCGTTTACTGGCTGCGCACCGCGGTCGAGCTAAGGGAGTCGGGAAAGGTCGGCGAATTCTCGAACTGGAAACGCGCCGCGCTTGGCGGTGAACCGGCGTCGCGGGAGTTGAAGGATCATTTCAAGGAGCAGGCGAAGAAGCTCGGCGCGCACCCGCAGTTCGAGGTCATCGAAAGCCTCGGAATGACCGAGATGAAGTGGTCGTTCCTCGAATGCAAGGAAGGCTCGGGCATCCACCTGAACCCGAAGTTTTTCTTCTGGGAACTGCTCGACAAGGACACCAAGAAACCCGTCAAGGAAGGCGAGGAGGGCGTGCTCACGTTCACGCATATCGGCTTCCGCGGAACGACGTTCGTAAGGTACTGGACCGGAGACCTCATCCGCGGCGGATGGACCATGGACACCTGCCCCCACTGCGGCGGAACTTATCCGCGGATATTCAGTCCGATCTGCAGGGCCGAGAAGGACTTCACGAAGCTGAAGGGAACCCGCGTGCCGCTGCTCGACCTCATCGCGGCGGTTCGCGACACCGACGGCGTCCACAGCTTCCAGATCATCCTCGAAACCAAGGAGGAAGATCACACCGCCGGGTTCGGGCGCGATGTTCTCGTCCTGCGCCTTGCAGCTAAAGAAGGCGTCGACAAAAACGACCTCTGGCACCGCATTTCACACAACATGCACGCGACAACCGAAGTCACTCCCGACGAAGTCCGGTGGGAAGACGACCCGCGGAAGATCGAAAATGACCTTTTTGCCAAAACCGGCATCAAGGCCGAGTACATCATCGAACGCCGCAAGATTCACATTTAATCCTGGGAGCGCGGACGTCCTCGTCCGCTATTTTCGCTCGCAAATTGTCCGTATTCCCGTGTATAAGTTAAAACTGCCTGAAACCGGGAAATCGAGATCGCGAATGATGACAACTCCGCCTGCCGAACTAGACATACTTATCCAGCGCTTTTCGGATAACCAGCATGATTATCGCTCTGGCAGCTACAACGAAACAGAGCTACGCAGAGAATTCCTGGATCCTCTTTTCGAACTCATAGGCTGGGATGTAAACAATCGAAAAGGATACGCTCAGCCGTACAAGGAAGTCGTACACGAAGACAAGATAAAATCCGGAGGGACGACGAAGGCGCCCGACTACGGATTTCGAATCGGGAAGGAGCGAAAGTTCTTTCTCGAAGCGAAAAAACCGTCTATTGATCTGCATTTTGACGCCGACTCGGCGCTTCAGCTTCGCCGTTACGGATATAGCGCCAAACTCCCGCTCAGCATTCTCTCGAACTTCATGGAATTCTCCGTTTACGACTGCCGGAAGAAGCCGACCGCCGAAGATAAAGCAGCCAACTCGCGGATAGAATATCTCCAATACAAACAGTACCCAGACAAATGGGAGTATCTCGTTTCCAATTTCTCCCCTGAAGCCATTCGCAAAGGAGCATTCGACAAATATGCTGTGGCTGACAAGAACAAAAGGGGAACCGCGCAGGTCGACGACGCTTTCCTTGAAGAAATCGAGAGATGGCGCGTGCTACTCGCAAAGGACATTGCGAGAAACAACCCGAACCTCGGAGAGCGGGAAGTAAACTTTGCCGTCCAGAGAACAATTGACCGGATAGTCTTCCTCAGAATCTGCGAGGACCGCGGCATCGAGCCGTTCGAGAAACTGCGCGGTCTTCGCAATGGCGAGAACGTATATAGCAGGCTTTTCGAGCACTTTCAGAGGGCGGACGGCAGATACAACTCCGGGCTTTTCCATTTCATGCGCGACAACAAACGTCCGCATGATCCGGACGATCTTACCCCTAACCTGAACATCGACGATAAAACCCTTAAGGACATAATCGGGAACCTCTACTTCCCGGAAAGTCCCTACGAATTCTCCGTATTTCCAGCGGATATCCTTGGTCAGGTCTACGAGCGATTTCTCGGAAAAGTCATAAGACTCACCAAAGGTCATCAGGCGAAGGTGGAGGAAAAACCAGAGGTCAGAAAAGCGGGAGGCGTTTACTATACTCCGACATACATCGTGGATTACATCGTAAAACACACCGTCGGAAAACTGGTTGAAGGCAGAACACCGCAGGAGATAAGCGGACTCACGCCAAAGTGGAACCAAAGCAAAACGGAACGACCCCTTACCGTTCTCGACCCCGCGTGCGGATCGGGAAGTTTTCTCCTTGGAGCGTACGATTACCTGCTCGGATGGTATGAGGAGCAATACCTAAAAAACGTGGACGAATTCTCTACCGGCAAAGACCCGAAAATATACCGGAGCGCATCCGGCGAATACAGACTGACCATCGCTGAAAAAAAACGAATACTTCTCACTCACATCTACGGCGTGGACATCGACTCCCAGGCTATTGAAACAACCAAGCTTTCGCTGCTCCTGAAAGTCCTCGAAGGTTACGTAGGCACGACCACGGACAGAATCAAACATGCCCTTCGGGAACATCTCCTCCCCGACCTCGGAGATAACATCAAATGCGGAAATTCCCTTATCGGACCGGACTTCTATGATGGGCAAAATTCGGAAATGGGTTACGAAGAAAGGCTCCGCATCAATGCCTTCGATTGGAATGAAGAATTCAAGTCCATAATGCAATCCGGCGGCTTCGACGCAGTCATCGGAAATCCACCGTACATTCGAATGGAAGCTTTCAAACAGCTCAAAGACTACCTGAGAAAACATTACAAGTCTCATAATGAGCGAAGTGACCTATACGTATACTTTATTGAATGCGAACACAAACTTTTACGCGACGATGGAATGTTTGGGATGATCGTATCGAATAAGTTCCTTCGCGCGAACTATGGGCACAAGGTGCGTGAAATCATCTCTGATGTCTCAACAGTTCATTTCATTAACGATTTGGCTGGGTTACCAGTTTTCAAGGGCGCGACAGTAAGGACTATAGTCCTAATCACGTGCAAGAGTAGGTCTGAAAATCCGGTTTTGTATGCGCCACCACCCAGTAAGGAGTTATTTACATCCTTGGAGTCAGGCAGCGTTTCACTGGATGATCTATCTGAGCAACTTGGTTACCAATTACCTCAATCGTCACTTGGCGCCAACGGCTGGGCACTAATTGACCCTAAAACCTATGCCGTTCTTGACCGCTGTTGCTCCATCGGGGAGAGATTGGTCGATACTTCTATCAGCAAAATTTGTATGGGTATAAAATCAGGACTTACGTCAGCATTTGTTATAGATGAGGAAAATAGACATGCTATTCTCAACCAAAATCCAGAAGCATCTGAGATTATTTATCCATTTCTTCAGGGCAGGCAGATTCGCAGATTCAAGACAGAAAAAACACATGATTATCTCATTTATACGTATCACGGTATTGACATGAACAAGTACCCCGCTGTTCTTGAGCATTTGAAGCCATTTAAAAAACGTCTTGAGGCTCGTGCGACTAAGCAAGCATGGTATGAGCTTCAACAACCGCAGTTTTCATATAGAGAAGTTCTTGAACAACCGAAGATAGTCTTTCCGGACATTGCTACTGGTTGCAGGTTTGCCCTTGATACCGAAGGACACTTTGTCGCAAATACTGTATACTTTCTGCCGACAGATGATGCTTTTCTGTTAGGACTTCTCAACTCTCGACTGGCATACTTTTATTTTGCACAAACTTGCGCAGCTTTGGAAGGAGCGGGAGAAGCTTATTTGCGCTTCTTCGGTCAGTATTTAGAAAACTTTCCAGTCAAAACAGACTCAAAACAAAAACAACGGAATCAGATTACCGAATTGGTGCGATCAATGATCGAGTTAAATCCTAAATTCGACTTTATAAAAACAAGCCACGAAAAAACAGCGATACAGCGCCAGATCGACCAGGCGGACAAGCAGATCGACAGACTTGTATATGAACTATACGGACTTACGGAGGAAGAAATCAAAATCGTGGAGGAAGCAACATCGAGATAATTCACTTCGCGGCTTGGCGACTTTGCGCGAAATATTAATTCATCATTTCACGCAAAGCCGCCAAGTACGGCTATGGAAGATTTGGAGTGCAACGCGTGAGCGTTGCGAATCCTTCAGGCGAGACGCCTGAAGGATTTTGCGGACGAGACGTCCGCGGACCGGATTCAGTACGCCTGATATTCTGGTGCTAGCGCCAGTTCCTCGATTAGTTCGCGCACGAAGCCGCGGCCGGTTTCAACCTTCGATTTGATTTCCGCGAGCTTTTCCGTGGTCGGGTTTTTGCCCGTCAGCCGGATGTAGATGAGCCGAAGTTCCCGCTCCGCGCCCGGACCGCTTGTCTGGCGCATCGTCACCGCGCGGTTCGAAAGCACCGCGGTGACGACCTCCCTGCGCGACGAACCGGGGTCGTTCTGCACGGAGTTGTAAAGCATCATCGAGCTTGTGAATTCCTCCGCGGTCGGAAGGCGGTCCATCGCGTCTACGTACAGTCCGCGGATGAAAAGCTCCGGAGTCTTCGGAACGCTCGTCGTAAGCGAGGCGAAGAACTCGCTTCCAAGCGCGAACTCGGTCATTAGCTCCGGAAGCGCGCCCGGAGCGCTCGCCACGACCGCCTGCACCTCTGGAAGTTTCGCCGCGGGAAGTTCGCTCCCGACGAGATGCGAAAACGCGAGCAGCGCAAGCCTGGTCTTGAAATCCGGCTGCTTGATGACGATGGTCAGCAGATCGTCGATGGATTCACCGCGATCGCCGAAAAGAACCGCGGTCTTGCCTTCGATCATACTCGTCGCGGCGTGGATTTCCCTCGCCATCCTGGAGGCGCTCTTTCCGAGAACTTCCTCGAACAGCGTCTTGCAGAAATCATCGGGGTCCGGGTGAAGCGCCTCGAACATCGGATGCCGCACGAGGATCGCGACGACTTCAGGTTCCGAGATCGCTCTTGAGGCGAGCCGCGCGGGGACGTCCGCAAGCTCCGCGTTCGAGGGGCGGAAATTCCCGACCATCGCGAACCGCGCCAGCGTGGATTCGTACCAGAGCCGATAAATCTCCTCGTTCCGGATGAGTTTCGCGAGGTAGCGGTCCCGGCCAATGCCGCCGAGGATTTCGTAGTCCTGCGTCATCGGCGGGCGATCGAAGAGTTTGTAACTGAGCCTCCGGAGCCACAAAATCGTCGAGTCGGTGAGCTGTGCGGGATCTGCGACGATGGTCGCGCTTACAGGCTCGGTGCGCTGGTCCTCCGACGCCGCGAATACTGAAAATTTGTATGCGCCGGGGAAGTCGGGGATTATGGTTGCGCCTCCTCGGGTGGGTTCGAGGATCGAGATGCTGCCCTCCGGCTTTTCGTCCAGAGTCCACTGCAGGTAGAAGTCCTCGAAATCGCCTTCGACCAGAAGTTCGATCGTCGCGCCCTGGCCTGCGCTTACGAACGCGGGCGCGTTCAGCGTAAGTTTCGGCTTGGGTTGGGTCGCGGGAGTAGTAGCGCTGGCGTCTTGCTCGTGAGTTTCCACGGACGGGACGTCCGTGCCACCGTTCTGTGCGGGTGGGACGCCGGCGCTCCCAGAATTCGCGGACGAGACGTCCGCGCCACCGTTCTGCGCGGGCGGGGCGGACGCACTACCGGAATCCACGGGCGGGACGTCCGTGCCACGCTCGGGCACAGGAATCCTTCGTCCGATGACGTTCACGCGGTGGTAGCACGGGAGACTTGTATCCCGTCCGTCCGAAACGCGTAGTTCGAACAGATACGATCCCGTCGTCGTGGGCGTGAAGCTGACAACGGGAAGGCCGAGGTCGACGCCTTCCGGACTGAAACCCGCTGGCTCGTGAATCCGGAAGCTGAACGACGGGGCGGGCTGGTTTCGATCCTCGTCCTGAGCGCCGCCGATGAGGGTGAGCGTGTCCCCGAGTTCGATTTCCACCGGCGCCATTATGGACGCGCGGGGCGGACTGTTCTGAAGTTTCGAGCCGAAGACGAACGCGCGTAGAAGATGGTACTCGGTGGAATTCCTCCCGACGCCCTGGACTCCGCCGTGGACGCTTCCGCGAACCGCGCCGCCCTCGAAAATCCGAAGGAACGGACTCGCGGCCGGATCCTCCGGCTTCAGGTGAATCTTCACAAGATCGACGTTGCGCTGGATTTCGAACTGATTCAGATTCACGCCGGGCCTTCGAACGGAAAAATCCGGAGCGTTCGAACCTTCGCCTCCGTGGCAGGACGAATCCCCGCAGTGCATTTCGACCAGCGGCTGCACGCGGTAGAGATAGTAGTCCGGATCGAGATCTGCCGCGGCTTCGCTCCCGGCTCGATTCTGATTTCCGGACTCCGGGCGCGCAGGCGCAATCGTGTTCGCGATCGTTTCGAGTTCATTGCCTTCGTATCGACCCACGAGCATCCGCGAGATCAGCGTGGGATCGTCTGGCAGCTCCGCAGACTTCTGCGCGTCTTCGTCTTTCGAGCCGAGGAGCAGGGCAGTAACGCCAAGGAGCGACGCAAGTTCGATGACTGAAAGCAGAAGCAGCGCGGCGATGACGAATCGCGCGGCTGCGGGAGTCGCCTTCCACGTCTGTGCGAGCGCCCCGCGTGCGCTCGGCTCATCAGTCGGCTGGGGAAGCGCGGGAGATCCATCTTCGTCCGGACCGGGCGTCGTCACTTCCACGCGCGGCTTTTCATTCGTCTCCGGAAGTTTCGCGCGGAGGACTATTGGCTTGTCTGGAGTGGGGGATTCGATCGCGGGCGCGGGCTTCGCTGCCGGCAGCCGATTCGACGATTTCATAGCGGAGTCAGAGGGAAGGGACACCGCCGGTAGCGGCACCTCCGTATCCTTGCTGCCCGCGTCGAACACGAGCAGACTGTCGTCCTCGAACTCAAGGCTGGACTCCTCGATCAGCACCGGCGACTTCTGCGGAAGCATGTCCGCGGCGGTTTCTTCGGGCGCCAGGGCTGGACGCGCGAATTCGTCCGCGGGCGTATCCGCGTCCTCGAAATCGAGGCTGATTTCCTCTTCGAGCGCTTCCGCCTGATGTTCGGTCCGCAGGGCGGTTTTGTCCGGATCGTCCGGCGCGAGCGGTTCGTCCACCGGGAATTCGAGGTCAAGCTCCATCGCTGTCTCGTCTGCCGGCGCGGTCGCAGGTTCGGATACTCTCTGCAAGACTTCGTCCGTCTCTGAATATTTGATCGCGGAGGACGCGTGAAACCGCGAGCTTTCCGCGGAGATGTTCGCGAATCTGTACGATACGGTGCCGAAAGTGATCGTCGCGCCGTGTTCGACCTTCTTCGCGTTAATGACCCGGTCGCCGTCGACCGCGACTCCATTCTTGCTGCCGAGGTCCGTCAGGAACCAGCCGTCCGCGCGCTTCTCGATGGCGAAATGCTGTCTTGAAACGCCCTGGGATTTGATTATGACGTCGCACTTCGAGCTTCTGCCGATCGTTATCTGTCTGTCCGGCACCGCGATTTCCTCGGGCGCCGATTCTCCGGTCAGTAGCAGAAGCCTTGCGGACATAATTTCGTCCTTCGAATATCGACTCCGTCCATTCTGACGAATATCCCGAAAAAGTCAAAGCGGATTTGTTTGCGCCGCAAGGAGTTCGTCCACGCTTACCGTCGCCGCTCCGGCTTTACGGACCACGATCCCCGCGGCGACGTTCGCC
>JANLHZ010000103.1 GCA_024653775.1 Planctomycetota bacterium
GGAATGGAAACCTGCCCCCAAAATGTAGTAGAAACTTTTGAGCTACTCGGCCTCGAATCGCCGAATACCGACAAATTAGCGCTCTAACTGGTCAACTTGAGTTAATATTCTCTTGCGCTCGATTGTCAGAGTGAACGGTCACAGAAACACGCGAAGGACGCGAGGCTTGCAATTCCTGGCTCGCCGTTTCACGGCGCGTCCGTCGCTATCTTCGACCAGTCCGAGCCGACCTGAGAAATGTTCGTGACCCGTTCGCCGCCCTGGTCGGACGCAAGCACGATCCCCTTCGGACCGATCGCGTAGGTCATCGCGCCGGGGCTTTCGTATCGGGCTGGCTCCGCGACTATCACGAAGTCCGTCTTCGTATTGACTCTGCCGTCGAAATACTTTTCCACGCCGCGGAAAACGTAGCCTTGGTACGCCCGCTCCGCGGTGTCCGCGTCGACCATCTCCGCCGTCACTCCGGGATAGTTGAAAAGCGGCGCGATTTCGATCGCGTACTCGCCGCGCTCCGCGTGATAGGCAAGCTGAGCCTCGCAAAGAGTCCGGAGCGCAGCGATGACTTCCGCGTCCGCGGAAACCTCCGACGCCGATAATTCCGGCCCGCTCGTCTCCTTCGCGGCGTAATAAACGTAGAGAGTCGAGCCAAGGATCGCAAGCGACGCCACGACACCTATGACGGCAATCGCCGTTTTCATTCCAGAATTCGCCATAGTTTCGAGTTTCACTGTTTGGATTTCACACGTCAGGCGTAGCCCTGCCCGACGGTCATTTCGCCGAACATTCCCGCAATCTGATACGCGCACATCTGCGTTCGGGTTCTAAGCTAGTCAGATTCATTGAAAATCAAAACGAACCCCATATAGAGGAATAATTGAATGTATAGATTACAAAAACATGTAAAACAAAGACGTGCACTCCCATTTTCAACCTGTCGCCACTGCAAGCAGTAGTTAAATATCAGTGTGAAACGCAGGTAAATGAAAATATGAAATATTATTATGATCTATGTAATCACGCTTGCAAGACAGGCGGCGATAATAGATTATTTCGTAGTCAAACGCATCACGCCATCCCACTCCTGACCTTCCGGAACGTGCGGCGGGTTGATCTTGTATTCCTCGCAGCGCTTTATCATCACCTTTGCCGGACCGTCTTCCGCGGGGATGTACAGTTCCTGAGCCAGTCCGGCATTCTTCCTCGCGGCGATACATTCCTCGAACTTCGCGATCGCCTCGTCCCATTTCCTCTGTCGATGTATCTCCCAAGCCTCCTCGTACAGTCTGAGGAACTTCGTCTGCTCCTCCGTGAACTCCCTCACGGTGACCTCGGATTTTCTATCCTCGCCTTTCTTCGTGTAAACCTTCGCGAACAGCTCGTAAACCTGCACTCCGACGGTTTTGCCCTTCACCTGAAGCATGTCGAGTTTGCGCGCGAAGATGTGTTCCTTCGCCTCCTCGAACGTCTGCTGGCCGATTATCATATTGCACTTATATTCCTTGCCCGCGGCTTCGAGGCGCGCGCCGAGGTTGATCGTGTCGCCTATGACGGTGTAGTTCAGCCGGTCGCTCGAACCCATCATTCCGACGACCGCAGGACCGGTGTTGATGCCGATGCGCTGATCGAGTTTCGGATGGCCTTCCTCCATCAGCTCTTCGCGCCACGAGCACAGCTTGCGATAGTTGTCGAGCGCCGCGAAGCACGCGCGCTTTGCGTGGTCCGGCTGCGGATTCGGCGCGTTCCAGAAGGTCATTATCGCGTCGCCTATGTATTTGTCGACGGTGCCGAGGTGATCGCTCATCAGAATCCGCGTCATTCTTTCGAGGTACTCGTTCAGAAGTTCGACCAGCTCTTCCGGCGGCAGCAGCTCGCTGATTGTCGTGAAGCCCGCGAGGTCGGAGAAGTAGACCGTCAGTTCCCTTCGCTGTCCGCCAAGCTGGAGCGAATCCGGATTGCTCATCACCTCGTCCACGACGTCGGGGCTGACCATCTTCGAAAACGCGCCTTTCATCTCGCTTTTCTGTTTGCCCTCGGTGAAGTAGCCGACGAGCATTCCACCCGCGAAGCTGAGCACCGCCCCGAGCATCGGCGCGCTGAGATCGTAGACCTGCCCCGACGCGAAGAGTTTCAGGTTCGCGAAGCTGTACAGCCCGACCACCGCCGCGATTGCGGGGAGACTCATCCATACCCTTGGCACTGCGACCGCCGCGGCTGCGCTGAGCACGCACATCACGATGATCGCGATCCAGTTCTGGAACTCCTTCGCGCTGACGAGGAACTTCCGCTGAAGAACGCTGTCGATGATGCTCATATGCACCACCATGCCCGGATCGCGGCTCGAAAACGGCGTCGGCTTCAGGTCGAGAAGTCCGGACGCCAGTGCGCCGACCGCTATGATCTTGTCCTTGAAGAGCGCGGGATCGATGATGAGCTTTCCGTCGATCAGAGCCTCAATGTAATCCTCGCTTCCCTCCCGTGACTGGAGGAGTTCGTCGTATCTATCTTTGAGTCCTTCCGCCTTTTTCTGCGCGTCCTCGAAATCCGTTTTCAAAGCGTCGAACCGCTGACCGCGAAACACCGGAACCCGCTGCTCCCACACTTCGGGCTGTTCCTTCCATCCGGTGTACCGGCTCAGAAACAGCCGCATGCGGTTCAACTGTGTTTCGATTTCGGAAAGCTGCACCTGGCCCATTTCCGGCGGCAGGTCCGAAAGCATGAGCGGTTCGCCATTTTCCATTCGAATGATCAGCGGCTCCAGCGCTGCTACGAGATTGACTTTCGACTGATAGACTTCGCGGATCGTCGTAACGACTTCTTCGGCGGGCTTGACGATCTGATTTTCGTCGATGAAATAGACGTACGTCGAGAGTCCGTTTCTCGCGCTTTGCTCCCGATCGAACTTCAGCTTCACATCTTCGTAAGACAGAGGCGTTTCGCTGAGCGCCTTGATTTTCTCCTCGAGCCGTGCGACTTCGTTAGTGTAGAACTCGATCGGGTCGGGGGTGAAAGTCCCCGCTTCTTGCGCCCGCAACGCTTCCAGATAGACTCTCTCCGGCTCGTCCACCGCCGAGATCGCAGCCTGTAGCTCCGCGCCCACCTTTTCGATTTCCGTTTCGATGAACTGCTGGCCGCGCTTCGAGGCATTGAAGTTGAGCGCGCTGATGAATACGTCGTAGAACCTGAACGTGCGGTACACCGTGCGTTTTTCCGGGTCCGTTTCTTCCCATGATCGCTTTGTGAACTCCGGGTCTTCCTTCGCCCACTTGGTCACGTCGGCGGGATCGTGCATCAGTCGCCCCCAGTAATTGATCATCGCGCGGCCGTTTTTGTCGACGGGGATCAAAATGTCGTCCGCTCCGCCGATCAGCCCCTTCAGCCAGAGTCCGTCCTTATCGACGACGATCTCCTTCGGCTGAAGCATGTCGAGCACCACCGCGAACGCCATCGTCGGGACATAGATCGGATCATTGTCCGTTCCGTCCGGATAGAACCGTCTGAAGAACGAACTCCGGCGGGTGGTGCCGTCGCTGTCTTCGTTCAGACTCGGGTCGCCGGGGATGACTCCGACGAGACTTTCGATCCGTCCCTCGGTCCCGAGAAGCTCTTCCAGGAACCTGTCGCCGTCGACGTTCACGCCGTCCTCGACCTTGCCGATCATCAGACGGAGGTAAGGCGGCTCGGCTTCGACGTAGGAATCGAGGTCGATTTCACGCTGGACGTCCACCGCGATTTGCGCCTGCGTTCTGTAGATCCGCTGCGCGGCTTCGACCATAAGCTGCTTGGTGCGGAGCTTGGTTACGATGTCCTGATAGCGGAGGAAATCGCGCTTCTTGTCGTCAAGAACGCCATCCCACATGACCTCCGGAATTCTGCCGATGATTCTGTCTCCTTCGTACTCGCTCCACTCCGGGTTCACCTGCATGAACTCGCTTCGAAAATCCACGAGCTGAGCAAGTTTCTGATCTCGCAGCTCGCCCATGGTCTCGAAAGTTCCGTGCGCCACGCGTGAGAGCGTAAGTCCGATCACCGCGTGTTTGTAATCGCCGACCGCGTTCGCGAAGTTCTGCGCGCTCGATACGTTCTCTTCTGGCTTCTCGGGAAGTATGAGGTCGAACATCATCGCCTTCGCGCCCGAATGGTCTAGATACGACGTGATCTCGCCGTAGGTCGACCTTGGCCAGGTCCAGCTCTTACCCTGCTCGAACTCCATTTTCGTAAGCGAATAGTCGTCGATTATTACCGCGACTATGTCTTTGCTCGCCTCCTCGGGCGTAGACGTCATCCGCATCCGGAGGTCGTACAGACGGTACTCAAACATATTGAATATGCCGATCGTCGATCCGACGCAGCAAAAAACCGCGATCAACACTCCCGCCGCGAGTCCAAACTTGAGCTTTTTGTGCTGAGGCGTCTTTTTGGCTTTGATTTTAGCTTTCGGTGGCATTGCGCGTCCCGCCCGCAAATTCAAATTGTAATCTGGATCGCTTCAAAGTTTGGCTCATTTTCCAAAGTTAGTCTACGACTTCTTTCAAAGTTTAATCTCTAGTGGCGCAACTCTACCTCGAACGCGATTCGGCAGTTTCCGACTCTATTCGAACGCCTTCCGTGTCCCTTCGAATCTGGGACAGCGCCAGCACGACCTCGTCGATGCGCGTGGTGTTTTTTCCGGAGTTTTTCACCGCGTACATCAGCTCATCCGCGAGTTTCAGCGCTTCCTCGATCTTCGCGGGAGGGGATTTGAATACCGCCGCGCCGATGCTGAATCCGATCGCCCACTCGCCTTCCTTCGCGGATAGCGTCAGATTCTCGCGGATGCGATCCAGCGCGACAGTCGCCTCCGCGGTGTCCGTATCCGGAAGAAACACAGCGAACTCGTCCCCGCCGAGGCGGGCCGAGATATCCGCGCCGCGTACAGACGCCATCAGCGTCCTGGCTACGGCTTTCAACGCCCTGTCGCCTTCGGAGTGGCCTTTCGTGTCGTTGACCTTCTTGAAATCGTCGATGTCGATATACGCGAGCGTGAACGGCTTCCGCGACCTTGCGCTGAGCGCCACCAGACGATCCGCGGCTTCGAGGAAGGCGCGGGAATTCATCGCGCCGGTGAGTCCGTCGACGCGAGCAAGCGTCTCCTCCTTGAGGACGTGCGCCTTGATCCGCTGGAGGAGCAGCGAGATCAGGAGGAAGAAGCTCATTCTGACTACAGAATTCCAGTACGGGATCAGGGGATGCGAATACTCGTGCCCGCTGCTCTGATCTACTACGAGCCAGACCGACGCGCAGACGATCGCGATGACGTACCCGGCTCGATTTACATACCACGATACGAAAACCACTGGAAGAAGGTAGAAAATCGAGAAACTGAGCTCGAATCCGGTGAAATGGTCCAGCGCGCCCACTCCTGCCGTGAGAATCAGCGCCGCAGCGATAATAATCGTCAAAGACCTCGCTTTGATGAACGCGTCTATGATCGAAAATATGGACATTCAGTGCGTACCGGAATTGAATTCGTGGCAATCATACAACGACTGCGAGCACTGAGCGGATGGAATTCCAGAAAATGCCAGAGTCATGCCGAGAGAGGGAATCGAACCCTCACGCCCATTACAGGCTGCGGATTTTGAATCCGCCGCGTCTGCCAGTTCCGCCATCCCGGCTGATGATTTCGTTCTACCGCGATGATAGTTAAAAATCTCCGGAATTCAAATATTCCTGGACAGACTCCTAAGTAACTATCGTGGGCTTCTGGGAGTGCTGGCGTCGTGCCTCACCATACTACGTATCCCCGTCAGCGTTTATGACGCGCTCGCGCGGACGAGGATGTGCCGGTCACTTCCAGAGTGCCCGGCACATGAAGATTACTCGCGAGCGGCGGTGAAGGCAGACGAGGACGTCGATACTCCCATAATGCGCGGGCTGGTGGCCGATGCGACATGGTTCACCGCGGCGCGTTATCTGAAAAGCGACTATCCATCTGATTCGACGATCTCGCGGCCAAAAACGCA
>JANLHZ010000112.1 GCA_024653775.1 Planctomycetota bacterium
TTCCTGTATCAAGAGCCATTTCCCGGAAACGTCGGATTGCGCTTTCGCCTCGTTAGCGAAGCAGAGAGCGCTAATCAGATAGATAGATAGATAGATAGAACGAGTTTCGAGGAATCCGGTTCATTTCAAGCTCCGAAGGAATGGATGATTCTTGGAATCTAATTCCACCAGAATCTCACATCAACACTTTTCCGCCAGTTTCACAAAAATTTCTGGTAGATAGTTGTCCTGGTAGATAGTTGTCAGGGTATACGAACGAGGTCGTTCGCGAAAAGTTTCAAACGCACCAGTTCTTTAGAGTAGGACGATGTTACGGAACAAGGCGCGCATGTTGTACCGGAAGTGAAAGGTTGCGCTTGACATCATGGCCGGTTGACTATCAAATACTTGTATGGACGCGGAAAAAGATCAGGTATTTGCCGAGATCGCGGTCAGGCACAGGCTCCTCGCACCCGCGGTTGTCGACAAGGTCTGGCCGGAGTACGTCAAGGAGCTGAAAGCCGGGAAAACGCAGAGTTTCGCCCATTACCTTGTGGGCGAAGGACTGATCAAGGCAAAGTACGCGAACGTGATCCACAGGATGTCGGAATTCCTCAGTCCCGCTGAGCTTTCGTTCTGTCGCATTGAAAAGCGTCTCGACAGAGAACGCGACATGCCGCAAATAGTTGTGGTCGCGCGGCTAGGCGGGAACAGTCCGGAGACGGTGCTGCTGTCGCTGGACGATCCGCCGCTCGGGTCTGGAAGGGAGCAGGGCAGGCTGAAGATCGTCGATCTCAAAAAGTGGCAGGACGACAGCGGGGGGAACCTCGTGGGTCGCGTGTTCGGCGAATACTTCCTGAAACGCGTCCTCGGCAAAGGCGCGATGGGAACCGTCTACCGCGCGGAACAAGTCGATACGAAAAAACCCGTGGCGATAAAGGCGCTGCTGTCCCATTTTGCGAAGCTTCAGACGTACGTTGACAGGTTCAAGCTCGAAGGCGAAGCGGCGAGCAGGCTCAGCCACGAGAACATCGTCAAGGTGGAGGGCGTGATCGAGGATCAGGGCTGGCTGCTTCTCGTTATGGAATACATCCGCGGCAGAAGCCTGGGCGAGAAGATTCGCGACGAAGGCAAGATCGAGATAGTCGAGGTGGTCGACGTTATGCGCTGCGTGCTGCGTGGACTCCAGCACGCCCACGAAAACGGCGTCCTGCACCGCGACATCAAACCCGACAACATTCTCATCGCCGACGACGGCTCGGTGAAACTCCTCGATTTCGGACTCGCGATGATAGTCGACTCCGGCGGCGCGGACCTGACCCAGGCGGGGACCGTGGTCGGCACTCCGAAGTACATCGCTCCCGAACGCGCGCGGGGCGAGGACGCGACTCCCGCGAGCGACCTCTACTCCCTCGGCGTGTCGTTCTACCACGCGGTGGTGGGCGAGGTTCCGTTCGAAAGCGCGACCGCGTCTGGATACATGAAGCACCACATCTGCACGCCTGCGAAGGATCCGCGGATCGACGATCCGGAGATTCCGGAGCGCGTAGCGGAAGTCATAATGCGTCTTCTAGAGAAAGACCCCGCAAAACGTTACCAGAGCGCCGCGGAGGTTCTGGACGAACTCGCGGATCCGTTCGCGGCTCCAAGGGACAAGTTCGGCGTGATCGAGCCGGAAGTTGCGGACGCGCCCGAAGAACCCGACCTTCCGGAGATTTCCACAGACCCGGACCTTCCGGAAGCGGACGAGAACGCGCCCTCCGCGAAACCGGGTCGTCTCGAAGACACGGACGACGAAATCGACATCGAAGGGATCGATGAACTGGATCTCAAGGTCGACCCGAAATCGCCCGCCCGGGTGGAAAGCGGCAAATACGCGTCGGTGGACGAGCAGCTAGATTTCGCGGCAAACCCGCCGGATTTCAAAACCGACGACAATCCGGATTTCGAACCCGCGGTCGAGCCGGAGCATCCGGACCATATAATAAAACTGGAGGAGCGGAAGCGCATCGCGTCGGACATTCTCGCCAGGCTCGACCGCGCAGACAAGGCGACGCCCAGGGCGAAGGAGGCGGCGGTCCAGCGGGCGAGGGCGATCGACGACGACGACGCGCAGGAAGCGCCATCGACGGGCAAGGGGTTTCAGGCGCCCGTCATCGGCGGTAGAAAGCGCATCCGCAAGCCCAGGCGCGATCCGAACGAACCCGTGTACCTTCCAGGCTCTGAGCTTGAAGACAAAAAAAGCGGCGCGCTCAAGACGATTATCCTTGTGACGGTGCCGCTGCTGATCATCGCCGGAGCGATTGCCCTGATTCTGTCGTTTACTCAGAAGGAGGAGGACAACACCCAGTTTCGGGTTCAGGAGTGGCGGGACATTCAGTCGAAGCTCGCGAATTCTGAAATCCCGATCGTCGACAAGATCGTGATGACGGAAACGTTCATGGAAAGGCTCGACAAAGAAAAGGTGAGGACTCCGGAGATAATGAGAATCTCAGCCGCGGCGGAGGCCGCAGTTAACGCGCTGAAGGAAAATCTCGAGACGGAGGCGCGGGAAGCGAAAACGAAACTCGAAAACGTCGCCTTGAAAGTCGAGGCGTGTCCGTTGGGAATAAACGACAGGAGCGTGCTCGAAATCGCGTCGGCGTTCTCGCTGCTGCGCGACGTCTGCGCGAGACCAGAGTACAAACACTACCGCGAAACGCGGGCGTGGAAGTCTTTCGAGGTCGCGCCGATAGCGAAACGGATTTGCGACGACGTGCTGCTTCGGCTCGAGACGCTTCAGCCGTTTGTAGATCGCGCGACGCCGACGGATCGAACGCCGATAGTCGCCGAGGAAGCCGAGATTCTGAGGCAGAATCTGACGTACGTGAACGAAGCGGTTCTCGCGCTCAGAACGAGGATTCAGACCTTCAGGGATCAGGGAATCGGGACGTTCGACGATGTGGAGATCGTAGTCGCGCCGGAAATATTCGAGCGAATGGACAAGCTCCTCGCAGACGTAGGCGCAGCGGAAGAGATCATCAGGGAGGGCGCCCAGTAGGGCGAGGAGCCGCATCGCGCTCGCGGGAGTGCGGACGTCTCGTCCGGGCGGCTACGCGAAGGATTTCGCCGCGGAAGGAAGATCGCTCGCGAAATTGATGTTCGCGTCCAGTCCTGAGAGTCTGAAGATCGCTGCGATCGATTCCTGCGCGCCGACGAGGACGAACCTCCCGCCCCGTGCGCGAACGTCGTGTCCGACGGAATTGAAAAGCCCGAGGCCACGGCTCGATATGAAAGTCAGTTCGCGCACGTCGAACGCGAACTTCTTCTGGCCCCGACCGACGAACTTGCGCAAAAACGACTCGAACTCCTCCGCCGTGTTCGCGTCGAGCACTCCCGAAACGTGCACGAGGAGAATATCTTTCTCGTAACTCTCTGCGCGATAGTTGAGCATTGCCGGTTGAACTTTTCCCTTTGAGCGGTATATTACCTCCGAAGCGGGACCCGCGCCCGAAAGTTCTTACAAAAACGTGGCACGGTCATCCTGACCGTGAAATAGCCTATGAGATGTCCGTGCCAATGCACTTGTGGTGGCGCACTGCGTGCGCCCGAATGCGCAGACGAGGACGTCTGCACTCCCAATCACGGACGAGACGTCAGTGCCACATGGTTCACCGAGTCATTACAAATAAATCGCATGCATAGACGTATCCTACAACTCGTTCTCCTCTTCGCGGCGATCCTGGCGTCGTCCTGCGACGGATGCCGCGAAGAGCCGCCCGGAGGTCCGGATGAAAACTCAGGTCCGAACGCAGCGCAGCCGATTGCGCCGATTCCGGACCTTCCGCTGCCCGAAGCGTTCAAAAGGCGGGACGATCCGAAATTCAAGGTCTACGTCCACGAGCCGACGGGACTCGAGTTCGTCCAGCTTCCGGAAGGGGAGTATTACATCGGAGTCGAGCAGACCGACCAGATTCGCACGATGCACGCGAACGCGCCGCGGACGAAGGTGCGCGTTTCGAGTTTTCTGATCTGTCGGACCGAGTGTACCCAGCGCGCGTTCCAGAAACTCATGCAGTACAATCCTTCGCAGTTCGTGGATCCGGAAAAGCCCGTGGACAGCGTGAGCTACAACGCCGCGCAGGATTTCTGCCGCGCGAGCGGCCTCAACCTTCCGTCCGAGGCGGAGTGGGAATACTCCGCGCGGGCGGGTTCCGGCTTCGATTATCCCTGGGGAAACGCGATGGACGAGTCGCATACGTGGTACTGCGATAACTCCGGAAACGAAACCCACGCAGTCGGGTCGAAGCAGCCAAACGCGTTCGGGGTTTTCGATATGATCGGGAACGTTTTCGAGTGGTGCGTGGATCCGTACAGTCAGAACGCCTACCAGAAGTTCGCCGGCGTAGACCCCGTCTGCGTGGCGGAGTCGGACACGTTCATCCTCCGTGGCGGGAGCTACGCGAGCTGCGCGGAGTACCTGAAGGTGTACCGCCGCGCGGCGAACGAGCCGGACGTCAAAAGCCCCGGCACCGGGTTCCGCCCGGCGTATTCGCCCATCAGAATCCGTTAACAATTAACAATTAATCGAAGTTCCTAACTCTCAACTCTCAACTCTCAACTCTCAACTCCTGGCGATTCTCACTTCGTGGTCATCACGTGGACGCCGTCCCATTTCCCGGGCGGGTTGTGAAGGTATTCCGACGTTCGGGTAAGGAATTCCTTCACCGCCTTGTCCTCCGGATGCGCGTCCAGGAGCGCTTCGAACTCGATTTTCGACTGTGCGAAATCGCCGAAGAAGTACATTTCGAGCGCGGCCTCGAACGCGCGGTTGTACTGGATGCGCTCCTCCGGAACCTCATCGCGCAGGCCGACGAGTTCGTAGATGACCACGGGTTCCGTCTTGCCCTTGACGGCGATCTTGTCGAGTTTGCGCACGACGAAATCGTCCCCGAGGAAATTCCGCGTCGCCTCGGAAACGCAGGTCCAGGTGCCGTACTGATTGTTTATCGGTTCGAGCCTCGCCGCGAGGTTGACGCTGTCTCCCATCACGGTGTAGTTCTTCCTCGTGTCGGAGCCCATGTTGCCTATGACGACATCTCCGGAGTGAAGTCCGACGCGCATCCCGATTTTCGGAAGTCCCTGCTTTTCGAGGGAGACGTTCAGCGTAACGATGTTCTTCTGGCACTGTATCGCCGCGCGGCAGGCTCTCACCTGGTGCGGCTCGTCCTCCTCTCCGTCGTCGAACGCTCCGAACACTGCCATAATCGCGTCTCCGATGAATTTGTCCACGTGTCCCTCGTAGTCCTCGACGGTGCGCGTCATTATTCCGAGGTACTGGTTCATCAGCTTGACAAGCTCTTCCGCAAGAAGCTGTTCCGAGATAGAGGTGAACCCCTTCAGGTCGGTGAAGAACATAGTGAGGTTTTTCTTGTCGCCTCCGAGCGCTAGCATATCCGGATGATCCATGATCTTCTTGACGATCTTCGCGTCGAGATAGCTTGAGAACGCCTTGGCGAGGTTTCTTCCGTGCCTTTCGACAACGAAGTACCTGACGGAGAACGTAACCATGAACGCGAGTATCGCTCCGTTGATCGGGGTCGCCTGGGGAGCCTCGATCCGCGCGTACGCGAACAGATAAACGTTAAGCACGATGGTGTAGACGAAAAGCGACGCTATAAGCACAAGAAGCGATGGCAGGATTTTGAAAAACGCCCTCGCGTATGAAATTCCGAGAGAAATCAATAGCACGATCGCCCACTTCAGGGTGTCGCTCATCCGGTGGATGTAATTGTTCTCGAGAATCGTCGCGACGGTGTTCGCGTGCGATCCGACCATCGGATACCTGCTCTGCAGCGGCATCGGGTTCAGATCGTGCGTCCCCGTCGCGGTGAGTCCGACGACAACGATCTTATCCTTCAGGGTCTCGATGTAGTTTCGCTTCTGTTCCTCGTTCGCCGCGAGAATATGGCCAAAGCTGAGGTGCAGGAAGTTGTCCTCGTTCCACCGTCCGGCCCAGTTGATAGTGACGTCGCCGTTTGGGTCCGCGGGAATTTTAAGCTCTGGCATCCCAGCGGCGCCGGGAATGGTGATCTCTCCGCCGCGACCGATGGCGACGTCGTTCATCGTCACGCCCTGACGTCTGAGGATCAGCGCCATCGCGAGGCTCGGGAACAGCCTCATCTGCCCCTCTTCGTCCCGGAGTCGAACCATAAGCGGATACCTGCGCATCACGCCGTCCGCGTCCGGATACACGACGACAAATCCCGGACCCGCGGGCTGCTCTACGTAATGCAGCAGCGGCACCTGGTTTATCGGGCAGATCGAATAATCGCCGGTGGCGCCGGAGGTGATCTCCGCGCCGTAAGTGAAAAGCCTCATCGGTCTGAGCGCGCCTCCGTCGACTTTCCGGAAGAGTTCCGGGTCCGGGCTGTTTTCGTTTTTCCAGGCGTCGAGGGCCTTATACCAGTTTTCGCTCCGCGCCTCGGAACTATTGGCGAGAATGTCCGCGATCCCGCGCGCGCGGTCGGAATTCAGCGCGCCCCGAAGCTCGAATTCGTTCGGCTTAGGCTCGAATGGAAACGTCTGCTTCAGGGTTTCGAGATACTTCGCGAACAGCGCTCGCCTGCGATCGAACTTCTGCTCCGGAGTCAGATCGGACGGTCCGACGTTGTAATCCGAGCGCATTCTGCCCTGGTCGCCTTCGTAGAGATTCGCCGAAAGAGTTTCGAGAATGATCTGCTCCTGAGTCTTTCGATAAAGGTCAAGACCCGCCGCGGCGCGCTCCCAGTCGATTTCGAGAGTCGAGGCGATCTCGCCGAGGAGGTTCTTGCTGCCGACTTCGTTGGTCAGAGGATCGAATATCGCTTTGTGAACGTCCGGATGCTCCGAAAGGTACGTCCGGAAAAACGAAGTGAGGCCGTCGTTTTCCGTGATGTATTCCTCGATGGAATCGTAAGGCGCGCCGAAGAAAACCGCGAACACGACGTTTCCGTTCTCGCGGGCCTTGTCCGTAACCTGCAGGTCGACGTCCTTTTCGCTCAGAAGTTCGAATGCCGCGCGCGCCTCGTCTTCGCCCGCGGTGGTGCGCTTCGAAAGCTTTTCGAGATATTCCTCGTACGTCAGCTTTTCCGAGTACGTCTTCGGCTCGAGGAAGAAAATGTCGAATCCGACCGCCGCGCTTTCCTTCGTCACTTCGAAGAGTTTAATGTACACTTCCCGCGGCACCGGAAACGTCCCGAGGTTCTGAACCGTCTCGTCGTCGATGTCGATGAACACCACCGGCCGGTCCTGCGGGCGGACCGTTCGCTCCGCGAGGCTCTCGACCGCGACGACGAATCGCGCATCGGAAAGCGTGTGCTCGAAGTTTGCTAGAAGTCTGTCCGTTGCGGGGATGAGCGTCAATCCGAAGAGGAGAAGCGCCACGCCGATGCTGACGACCGCAGGCACCCATAGTCTGAGCGACAGCCAGGCTTTGCTTTCCGAACTGAAATTGTGTTCTGCCACAGTGATCGAACCAGGGTTGGACGTGAAATAAAAGGATTCACAATTTCGGGCGAATTATCAAGAACAAAAAACGCGATCGACGGCAACCGATCGGCAAATAGATCGATCGTGCGCGCAAATCCGAGCGCGATTTTGTAAGACTTATTTCTTTGCGACTTCTTATTTGGATAGCCGCTCGAGGTCCGCGTCCACCATCATCGATACAAGACCTCTCATGTCGACCTTTCGCCTCCAGCCGAGCTTCTCGCGGGCTTTCGACGCGTCCCCCACGAGCAGGTCGACCTCCGCCGGGCGGACGAATCGCGGGTCGGTGACGACGTATTTCCACGGGTCGAGGTGGACGCGATCGAACGCAAGCTCGACGAATTCCTTCACCGCGTGAGTCTCCTCCGTCGCGATCACGAAATCGTCCGGCTCGTCCTGCTGTAGCATCAGCCACATCGCTTCGACGTAATCTCCCGCAAAGCCCCAGTCGCGCTTGGAGTCAAGGTTCCCGAGGCGCAGTTCGTTTGCCAGCCCGAGCTTGATCCGAGCGACGCCGTCGGTGATCTTGCGCGTCACGAACTCGATACCGCGCCGGGGAGATTCGTGGTTGAACAGAATCCCGCTGACCGCGAAAAGGTCGAAGCTCTCGCGGTAGTTTACCGTGATGAAATGGCCGTAGACCTTCGCGACGCCGTAGGGACTGCGCGGATAGAACGGCGTCGTTTCCTTCTGCGGCACCTCAAGCACTCGTCCGAACATTTCGCTCGACGATGCTTGATAAAAGCGAATGCTGCGGTCGACGAGTTTGATCGCCTCGAGCATGCGCGTCACGCCTAGCGCGGTGAATTCGCCCGTAAGCACGGGCTGCACCCATGACGTCGGAACGAAGCTTTGCGCCGCGAGGTTGTACACCTCCTGCGGCTGCGCGCTGTGAAGCATGTCGATGAGCGAAAGCTGGTCGAGCAGGTCCGCCTGATGAAGTATCAGCGAATCCTTGATGTGCGCGATTCGATCGAATGTTTCGCTCGACGAACGTCGGACGACGCCGTGGACCTCGTATCCCTTCGCGAGCAGCAGCTCCGCGAGATACGATCCGTCTTGCCCCGTGACTCCGGTGATGAGCGCGCTTTTTTTGTTGTTTGACATTGATTCTCTGCTGCGATTTGCCAATGGGACCGCGGACGTGTGGCATCGGCGTCCCGCCGATGTTTCACGGTCAGGATGACCGTGCCACTTCAGGATTGCCCCGACCTCAAGTAAACGCGAATCGCTTGCCCGCTTCAACCCCGGGGTGAAATTATGCTGGGACCGCGGACGTCCTCGTCCGCATGCATCCGGGACGGTTGCGGTAAATGCGACAGCTCGCTTCGCCTACAGTCTTTTCAATCTGAAATCCAATTACTTCTGCACCTAGCGGGCGCGTGGCTGAAATCTGAAATCAAAGCTCCTTCACAAGCCGCTCGATGATCGCCTTCGCGCGGGGTTCCGCCTCGTTCACCCCGTCTTTTCTGAATTCTGTCATCGGGCGGGCTACAAGTCTACAATTCCAGATTTATAATCGCATCCTGGAACCTTGCAGAATCGGCAAACCTGCATATCATACCGGCAGTTGTAAACACCAAAATGGGCAATTACCACGTTGATAACAGCCCCGTTAGTGTTCAGTTCATCACAGGCTATATTCACCATTTCGGAAAGTTCTGCTATATTCTGAATTCTACTGTCAAAGCCAAATGCGAGCAGCACCCTATTGAAGTCGAAATCGAAGCGCAATTCACGATCCTCGATTAATCCTGAGCTTTCGAGATCATCAAGATCGTCTTCTCTCAACCCACGGACAATTTGCACCAACTCGAAATCTCTAATACCAGAACAATCAACAGATTCCTTCAATACGGAGATCATTTCCTGGACAGTTTCGATCGAAGCCAGCAGCGAGTTCTCATGGAAGTCCAAACAAGAGATCGCGGCTTTGTAGACCTGCTTTGAAAACAATGATGAGCCCGGCATCGGCTCCGAGGGAAACGGCGCTCTCGGCAGGACGGAAATATGAGGAAGTTCGAGCGTTTCGACAGGCTCGCTGTAAAATGACGGTCCGGAAACAGAGATCAGTTCTTTTTCTTCATCAATACTGATGATCCGTGACAGAAACCAACCGAGTTCATCTGTCCTGATTCTTACATCGTCCCCACATTTAAAGTTAAAATCCAAAAATGTCGAGTCCGCCATTTTTACCCCATTTCTGTCCTCTCGACCAGATATAATAAACAAGACTCAAATGTCTTTGTCAATCGATTTCAAACTCTACTTTGATCTTAAAATTCTTTATAATTAAGGTTTAAGATATACGTGAATGGAGCAACCTCAATGAAAAGATATCAGTATTTCGAACCGGAGTATATGGCAAACGGGAAGCTCAAGTGCCGCAAGCGCGGAAAATTAATAAACGCGACACCTGAGGAGCTTGTTCGTCAATCGGTTATCAAGTCACTAACCGACAACTACGGGTTTCCGCTGTCGTGGATAGAAGTGGAAGAACCTACTTCGCGGGGAACGAAGACAAAAGGCAGAATGGATGTTTTAGTAAATGTTCCTAAATCAATGATTGAAGGAAAAGGAACAATAACTGGAAGCGTTATAAGTATTGGATTGGAGGATCTCTTTAATAGAATTATATTTGAGAATTCCTTAACCCCGCGTTATTCACGATAGGCGGAAATAAAAATACCCAAGGCGCGAACTTTGCAACGGAGGAGGTGTCTACGCCCCTTTCCGGAATTGCAAGGAGAACACGCTTTGGGTGAAACAAATACT
>JANLHZ010000121.1 GCA_024653775.1 Planctomycetota bacterium
CGCGCAAATCTGGCTGCGGGTCGCACTCGACGGCCAGTTCCTCGAACTTGACGACGCAATTACAGGACTCCCGCTCTTCCCGGTAGGCTACGGGATGAACGAAAACGCGTTCATCAGCGTCCAGGATTACTACGCCTGGGGCAGCGTGAACTTCCGCGTCCTCGGAAAGCAAGGCGCGGAGAGCCACACGCAGAGTCCCTCCGCAGCCTCGCTTCTAAATACCTGGACCGCGCTTTTGAATCAGTTCTTCGAAGCGCTTAACGATGCGGGTTTCGAGTTCGCCGCGAAGAAATCGGTGAAGGAAGTCGCGAGTTGCGGGTGCGAGAAGAATCCCGACGACGACGATTTGACGACGAAACAGACGACGAAGCCGCCAACGCCGGTGGTTCCCGCGCCGGTGACGGTTCGCGTGCCGAATAATACCGGCTCGACCGCGCCGCCATCGGTTTCGATAAAGCGCACCGGCTCTACGCCCGCGACTTTCAATTACACGAAATACTTCGCGCACCACACGGTGAACCAAAGCATCGGCGCGATTACGGGTTCGAATGGCGATCTGTTCGAGACGGTCACGCGCAGAAATCTGTACGGTATTCAGCAATTCCGATTTGTGGAATCCGAGCAAGACGAGTTTATCCAAACTGTTTCGTTCGGTAGCAGTGTCACGATGCAGGGTGAACTCCTGAAGTTCGGCGGGGTTTCGACATTTAGCGATCACGAAATGATAGGTCTGGAGCTTGCGTTATACCATACAACATCCGGTATCATTGGCAGGTTCAAAATACAGGATAATGTATATGATAGTATAGCAAATGAAACCACGATTCATCTGGATGACGAGCCACCAGAACTATCGACATTAAACCCCGCGCTATATTCGTTCCAAATCGAAGGAACAAGCAACCGTAGCGCTTCGACGCACGATCATTATTTCGCAAGCATGCGCTACGGCACCGCGACTGGTTTGCACTACGCGAGTTCACGCTGGTACGACCCGCGCACTGGACGCTTCATCACAAGAGATAGCATCTTTGATCCCTCTCAGATGGGGAATTTCTAT
>JANLHZ010000122.1 GCA_024653775.1 Planctomycetota bacterium
CTCCTTGCAATTCCGGAAAGGGGCGTAGACACCTCCTCCGTTGCAAAGTTCGCGCCTTGGGTATTTTTATTTCCGCCTATCGTGAATAACGCGGGTTAAATGGAAGTCTTCTTCTGATGTATCCTTCAACGTATACCAAGTCAGGACGAAGCATTGCTGTCGAGGTGTCATAGTTGATCAGCTCGCGAGCAACATCATCGGGATAACCGAACATTTGATATTTTCTTGAGGAGCCTTCCCATTGGTTTCTCATTTGAAAAGGAGACTTCCAATTCCCGCCAGACATTTTAATGATCGCAACGTCTTGATTTGGGTGAACGCGAGATTGGTTAATTTCGAACACGCACCATCTACTATTCTCATCGACAAACATTGAGACCAATAATTCACAGCCATGATTGTTTATCACGTGCGCAGCAGTAAGAGCATATCCACGGTTGCCTATTAAAAATGCTGTTCCAAGAAAACTCTGAATCTCGATTTTACCTTGTACTTTGTTCGCACTCAGAAGTGGAAAAACGAAGTCTCTAACCTTATCAGCCTGTTTGAATTCCATTTTAGATATTACACCGTCAACGGGATCGATCGTTCGCGCGCCAGTTCCGCTGCATACGCGATACAGGCCTGAATCGACTCCGCGGAAAGCGTCGGATACGACTTCAGGATATCTTCTTCCGGAACTTTCGCGGCGATATTGTCGAGCACCACGGTCACCATGATCCTTGTACCCTTGATCGTGGCTTTGCCGGGGCAGATTTTCGGGTCGACTATTATGTAATCGCGCCAGTTCATATTGTTCCTATCTCTGCATCACTCAATTAAGGACGCGCAAGGAAATAAGTCATACAAAATCGCGCTCAGAGTTGCGTCAGGTTCGATTTGCACGAATGAGTCAAACCGCAGTCGTAGCTATGGTTACTTCGAGGATTTGACGATTGAGTGCGGATTGAAGATGGCGTAAATATGAGATGGGAGATGTATGACTTATTTCCTTGCACGGCCTAAATTGTACCCGAACATCCAGAGTCTCGCTCGGATAAACACGACGAATCCTCCATCCAGTCTCTCTCCCTGAGTAAAAAGGAGATTTCCAGAGACTTAGGACTACCCGCGCGCTATCGTTGCCTCGGAGAAAAATATGAATCCTGAAGAATACAACCTCGATGGAATGACCGCCGAGGAGAAGTTCAAGTTGATGGGGGAACTTCTTCGAGCCATTGCCTCGACTCCCGGCAATGCCAAATCGCCGAAGTGGAACCTTGAAGTTGTCAAAGAGAGAAAAAGGATCTCGAATCAGGCGAAGCGGAGGTAAACGACTTCGAGGAAGCGAAGAAGAGAATCCTTCGAAGGGTCACAGGTAAGGAAGACGTATAAATTCGCCCTCACGCCTTCGCTTTCCGCGACGGAGGTTTGATCGAAAGAATAGCGACGACTATCAGCGGCACGAGCGCGATGCCGATCTGGATTATGCACCAGCCGGGTATGGTTTCGCCGATTTCTTGTTCGAAGAAAGAAATTCCTTTAATTCGGCGAGTTATGCGTTCCAATTCCGCAGCAAGATCGCATTCGATATATCGTTCTGAAGCGCTCCTGCCAGTTTTTCATCCGCGGTTACAAACGGGCAGTTTTCCTTGATGCTCAGCGCGACGTACACGGAATCGTAAACGGAACGATTGTACTTCGATGCGATCGCAAATGCATCCCGAAGCAAGTCCACGCTGCTTCCGACTGTGAATCCGATCTGGAGGAACTGGCTGAGTATCTGAGCCGATTCCTCATTTGTTAGTCCGCGGAAACGATTGTGTTTCCATATAACGTTTGCAAACTCCGGGTACAGCAGGCGGGACAGAAAATGGAAAGCTGTTTGCTTCGGTACGAGTCCAGAATCCCTCTTGCCTCCGTTGAATGAACCTCGGGAAGGAACCATTTCAGAACAACGCTGCAATCGACGACAATTTTCGAATTCGTCATCGGTCGCGATCCTCGCGAAGTATTTCTGTGGAGTCGGGGAATTCGCCGTACTTATCGAGCAGGTTTTTCCTGATCTCGTCGATCGATGAAACGAGTTCGTTCGGATCGACTTCTCCAGATTTTAAAGGAAGAAGTTCAAGGACAAGTTCCTCGACACTCTCGAATCCCCGCTCCCTTGCAAGTTCCTCGAGACGCTCGAACACGCCGTCTTCAAAAATCAATCTCTGGCTCATAGCTTTTCAATATCTACAATTCCTGTCTGAGTTATTAGTCTATACTCGGGTTGACCTTCTGTCAAACTGAGGCTGTCTCCAACTCATGTTATTGGCATTTTGCCCGCGCCGGCGACCTGATCGACAGTATCGCCACGATTACAAGCGGCACGAGCACGATTCCGATCTGGATTATGCACCAGCCCGAAACTACGCCGTAGCGACCGAAGTGGACCGCGTTGAAGATGCGGTCGGGCAGCGTCGAAAACCCCGGCGGCTTGATCATCAAAAACAGGTCGAGTTCCATCGCGATCAGGATGAACACGATCATCCAGCTTGTGACGAAGCTGCGCCACGCCTCCTTGAAGCGGATGTCGTGCAGCCGCGCGCTGAACGGGACGCCGAACATTCGCGCGATTTCGAACTGATCGAAGCTCTGACCGCGAAACGCGTCGAGCAGTGGCTTATACGCGAACGGAAGGAACCGCAGCGTCGCGCCGATCACCACAATCGCGAGGGAGCGGTAAATCCAGCTCCCGCTGTCCTTCAGCCACGCGGTGAGAAAGAATTCGCCGTCCGCTGGCTTGGGCTGGTTGTAGAGCATAATGATCGCAACGCCTATCGTGAGCGCGGGAAGCGCGAACGGCAGGGTCACGAGAACCTCAATCAGCCTTGAGCGTTTACGGATTCCCGCGAACCCGCGCCTCCTGCGGTCGATCTCGGCGGTCACTCCCGCGAGGTAGCCGGCAAACAGAGTCACGAAGGTCGCGGTGAAAACGCTGAGCAGAATCGTGCGCGCGATGTCCGCGGAGCCGTCGCGAAGGCCGCGTTTCGTGTTGATCATCAGAACGTCGAGGCGCGAGACTTCACCGTCCGCCGCGAGGAGCGAACGTTCGATGTCGGGTTTCGCGCTCCACGTGTCGAAAAGCGTACCCACGGGAACGCGCACGCTCATATACAGAACTCCGAGCACGAACGCAAGCAGCACAACGCTCGAAATCCGGCGAAAACTCAGCGCGCCGCTCATCTTGCGCGTGTCGGACCTGTGAACCAGAGCGAGAACCCCAGCGAGCACGATCGCAATGGCTACGCCTGTGGCGATCCGCGGCGTGTTCGTCATGTCCGACGGCGCGGGCAGCGCGAAAAGCAGCCCAAGCAGCAGCGGAATCCCGAGCAGGTCGCGAAGCCCGATTTCATCCCTTCCAACCTTCGCGGAGTTCGCCGCGGACGCTTTCTTCGCTTTCGCGTCGATTCTGAAAAACACGAAAAGCGCGATCAGCGTGAGCGCGAGCATCGGAGTAGACGCAGCCGTCGCGCCTGCGAAGTCGCTGCGGTTGTAGTACGCGAAAACGTTGCTCGTGAACGTCTGGATCAGGAAAAGATTCGGGATCGCGTAGTTAGAAATCGCGAACAGAAACACGAATATCGCCCCGATTCCGATCGGCGCCGCCGCGCGCCTGAGCGTTATCCCGAAAAGCACGAACCTCGAACTTAGGTGCATCAGCCCGGCTTCCTCCTCGAATTTCGACGCGCCTCGAAACGCGCGAACCGTAAGCGCTGTGACAATCGGGAAGTAGCAGAGCGAAAGCACGATGATGCTCCAGAGGTATCCCTGCGAGCGGACGATCGCGCCGGATTCGGAAACTCCAAGCACGCTCAGTATTGTCGACGAAACGAACTCCGGCAGACTCCGCAGGAACTCGTTTATCGGCGCCCCGGCTTCGGTGTTCCACATCCACGTAACCGCTGCGACGTAGGTCGGAATCAGGAACGAAAGCGGGTACAGCGCCTCGATCGCGAGCCGGAGCGGGCTTCTGATCTTGACGATCGCGATCGCGACTATCACGCCAAGGAAAGTTCCGAGAAAAGTCGATCCGAGTCCGATGATCAGCGTTCGAAGCAGAAGCGTTGCCGTGCTGAACTTTCTCGTCACGCCGCCGGCTTCAAGGAGGTCATCGTAAAGTATTTCCCGATAGCTCGAAAAGCTGAACGCGCCTTCCGGGAAAAACGATCGCCAGTACATAGCAGCGAGCGGAAGAAGGCAGATCGCGAAAAAGACCGCGAGCGTGATCGCGATCGTCGCGCGACGGACGCCTTCATCGAGCCTGACGTTCAAGTTTCCTGTGGGAATTGTTTGCTGCTGGATTTCCGCTTCGGGCATTTCGAGGAATTCTCGCGATGGGCGCGATAAACAGAGTAATCGTCCGTGCCTGCTAATGACACAGAATTTTTCAAGATGGGTCCGCATCTATGATGCCCGCGAGGATTCGCACGAAGGCTTCGTACAACGCGCGTTTACAACTTTCGTGAAACGTGCGGTGAACCACGCCTTATTGAAGCGTCTACCTGGATTTCTGGGTGTGGCACTGGCATCTTGCCCGTGGAAACACGGACGATGGCGGAAGTGCCACGTGGTTCACCGACTTTTGGTTACCCACAAGTTCTCCCGATATTGTAGCTAATTTCGATATCCATCGATTTATGCAACAAAGCCTCCATGGAGCGTAAACTTTCAAAAAATGAATTTTCGTATTTAGGTCGATGTAATCGAAATTCACACCGAATTTCGATAATAATAGCTTATTTACTCTACTATTAAGCGATATTTTATTAATTAAGTAAATAAATCAGCGCTTTGCTGTGGCTTTGTTGCATAAACCGAGGGGCTTCAATTCTCCTTTCACCGAGGGAGAAGGATTTTACAATCACGCACTTGCGCAACAACGCCCATACGTTGCTGAAAACGTTATGAATGAATGGAAAATTTGTGGATAACCAAAAGGTTCACCGAACATTCATAAACTTTCGAATAAAAAGCAAAGTCCAATTTGGAGTCCAAATTGGACTTTGCTTTTTGTAAACCCACGCCGTTTGTCACTCTTGGAAGCAGAAAGCCTCCTTCGTCCTGTCCAAGAGTTTTGATTCCGCCTACAGACGGCCATCATCGGGTGGTAACATATCCAAAGAACAATTAGAACGGGGGAAAAATGCATCCAGTTATCGAAATTGCGAAATCAAGAGTCGACGCCGCGGAGGTGTTCGAGCACGACTATACAAGTCTCAGCGCGCAATTCGAAGCCGGGCAACTCTCGAACCTCGGCGCGGAGCAGCACAGCGAAATCGGACTCCGAATTCTGAAGGACGGTCGGGCGGGATTCGCCTCTTCGACCAGAAAGGACGAGCCGGAAAACCTAGTCTCCCGCGCGGCGGAGGTTTCGAAATTCGGAAAACCGTCGAGCTACAAATTCAGCGCGTCCGGGAATGCGAATCTCGAAGGCGGGTTCGACGACGCTCTCGCGAAGTGGAACATCGATTTTCTGGTCGAAACCTGCAAGCCATACGCCGCGAAGTTGCAAGCACTCGCGAAGGACGCCGTCGTCGACGTTTCGATGTCGCGCACGATCGAAACTACCCGCATCGCTACCACAGATGGCGCAGATTACTCGTACCGTCGCACCACCGGCGGAGGGGCGCTGCACATAAAAGTCGTCAGCGAAGGGGATTTCCTCAACATGTACTCAGGTCACGCGAGCACCAAGGCCGACGCGGACTTCGAAAAGCACTTCCAGGAAATCGCGAGCGACTTTGAAGCCGCGCAGACGATCCAGGCGATAAAACCTGGCAAATACCGCGTGATTTTCGGAAAGAGGGTCGTTCGCGACCTTCTGCGCCCGATTTTCACCTGTCTTGGCGGAAAAGCGGTAGCGAAAGGTCTCAGCCCGTGGCGGGATATGCTCGGATCGCAGCTTTTCGATCCGCGGCTCACGATTATCGACAACCCGGTCCGACCGGGCGGCGCGAGTTTCTATCCGGTGGACGACGAGGGAGTCCCGACGAGCGTAAAGTCGATTCTCGAGGCCGGCAGGATCGACCATTTCTTTGCGGATATCGAAACAGCCGCGGAACTTGGGATCGAACCCTCCGGAAACGCTCAGCGCGGCTCCGGCGCGGCGATACCGGGCGCGGGGCCTTACAACTGCGAAGTCTCGCCGGGGGACGTGCCAATCGCGGACATTCTGAAGGATTCTGACGGCGCGATCTACGTCGAGGGCACGATGGGAATGCAGCAGGGAAACCTTTACGCCGGGCAGATCAGCGGGAACGTGATGCTAGGCTACGTCGTCGAGAACGGGCGCAAGGCAAGGAGGATCAAGAACGCAATGATCGGGCTGAATGTTTTCGATGCGCTGAAAAATAATCTCTTCGGTCTGTCGAAGGAAGTCTTCGCCTCGGGTAGTCTTTACACCCCGGCGATCGTTCTCGATGGCGTTACTATCAGCGTTTGACGGCGAGCGATGAATCTGTATGATCAAATATTCAAGACCCGTCCTGACGGCGTTTCTTTATTCCGGAAGTTTCATAGCAACAAAGGTTGCAATTAAAGACCTTGAACCGCTTACGTTATCGTTTCTTCGTTACGTTGTGGCGATACTATTTCTTTCATTCCTATTTTTCAGACCGGGCGGGTCGATTCAAAAAATAGAAAAGAAGGATTTATATAAAATATTCCTGCTCGGACTTTTCGGGATAGTCGGATACCACTGGCTCTTTTTCCTCGCGTTTCACTATACCGCCGCGGTCAATTGCAGCATCATTATCGCGTCTAGTCCGATGATGACCGCGATACTCGCGGGAATATTTCTACGGGAACGATTGTCGCGAATTAATTATTTCGGCGTTTTCCTTTCTCTCGCGGGAGTAGTGACGCTGGTGATCGCGAAGGATTTCGAAGCAACCCTTGCAATGAATTTCAACGTCGGCGACGTGCTTATGGTGGTTGCCGTGTTGTTCTGGGCGATATACGTTCTGATAGTAAAAGGACTCAGCACGAAATATAATAGTATTACGCTGACTTTCTATTCTACTCTCGCGGGTGTGATAATTCTATTCTTTCTATCGCTCGCCGAAGGCGGCGCGGCGCAGATAATGAACGTCAGCGCGGATTCGATATACGCGGTACTATATATGGGCGTCGCCGCCTCTGCTCTCGGGAATCTGCTATATAATCAGTCCATACAGGATCTCGGCGCGACCAAAACCGCCAGCGTAGTTACCAGCGGCCTTCCGATAATAGTGGCTATTCTCGCGTCCATATTTCTGGACGAAATTGTGAACCAAGCCATGGCCGCGAGCGCGCTTTTGATAATCGCCGGGCTGAACGCGGTGCTCTGGAAAGGCAAGAAGCTTGAGATACCAAAGACGGAAATAGTTCCTGAAAGTTCCACTGTATGAATTCTACTATTTATTCACATTGACGGTGAAAGTGTCGTCTTCATTTTTGATAGTTTCGATATTTATATCGAGGAACATTTTAATCACCTCGATATTCGTTCGCGTGTGAGACGAAAGCGACGTTGCGCGGAATATTCCTCCGCTGAATGCCGCCAATGATAGTAATAGCTGATCCGCGAGGTATTCACCGACGGGCGCGGCCGATTTTAAATAATTCTGAACGTCACGCGCACAGTCCTTCCCCACCTGTTCCGCGCGCTTTCCCTTCTCGCCAAAAGCAGTGAAGACTTCGGTCACGTTCTCGCTTCGGACTATAGCGAACATAACGTTTCCTGGACCTTCGCTTCGATCGCATTCGATCCACTGGATTTTCGGTTTCAAATGCGCGAATTTCGATTCGACAATATCCGTTTCGCGTTTTGCTATACTTCCGCCGAGACCTGCGACAACGCTTACGATCTTCATTCCGACGAATTTTCCGCGCTCCGTCAATACTATCGGTTTCACGTCCTTCGCCGGGATGAAACGCGCGAGGATTTCGCCGCCGCCGCGGGGGTAGAAACCGTAGCGTCGGAGCTGCAGTTCGATTTCGATTCCGGACTTCGCAAGAATCGGAAGAAACGCCTCCTGCAGGAAATCCACCGGCGGCGCGAGCGGATTGTGCGTCCCGCCTTTGATTACAAACGTCGACGGCTCGCTTGCAACCAACAGCGGCGCGTACACGGTCTGAAGCACGAGCGTCGTGCTGCCCGCGCTTTCGATATCGAAAGTATGGTCTCCCGGAAATATCCCGGAAGGCGCAAATTCGAGCGTCCTCGAACCGAGTTTGTCGCCGCTGACGTCCGCGTTGGAAATCGCCTCTGCCGCTTTCACGCAGGTGAGGTGCTGCCTGAGCAGCCCAGGATTTTTGCGCCCTGCGCGGATATTATCGATCCGGATCGATTTTCCGGTGATTATCGAAAGCGCGAGCGAAGTCCTGAGAACCTGTCCTCCGCCTTCTCCGATAGTTCCGTCGATATTAATCATAAGTATCCGTAGTCAATACTTCCAAACGCTGCTGCCCATGGACCCCAAATTTTACGGCGAAGCGATACACTTTTACCGTCGATCGGCAAAAGCGCACAAACTATCGAAACAGATTCCGGAATTCGGTCTAAACTTATCGTCGGATTGACTTGCCAGATTCGCTCTACTACTTTAAAGGTCGCATTCATTCCAGAGAAAGGAACTCAAATGAACTTCTCAAGAAAGATCAAAGGACTGTTGGCATTTTGCGTGGCGCTATTTGCAGCAGCGCCCTTTTCGGGCTGCGCGACAATAATTTCGGGGTCCGAGCAGGAGGTCAAGTTCGACGCTTCGCTTCCCGGGACGATGCTTTCGATCGACAACAAGGAATATTCGCTTCCAACCTTCGTGAAACTGACCACCGGGGATCCGCATGTCGCCACTTTCACCCATACGAATTCCGGAACGGTCACGATGACGGTCAAGACGCACTTCAACTGGTGGACGCTCGGCAACATCATCGTCTGGCCGCTTGTATTCGTCGATCTCGCAACGGGCGCGATGTGGAAACTCGACGAAACCGTCGTCGCGAACATGAATTCGAACGGAAACGCCGGAGTGGCAAAGACATGCAGCTCGTGCGGGTCTACGTACACCGATCCGAGCTACACTCACTGCCTTAGCTGCGGAAACGCTCTTCAGTGAACGGATTTCCGAGTTTCGAGCAAAGTCTTGTTTTGCTCGGGGGATTGACTTATAAACAGCTTTCGCGATATTCATGCCGCGAAAATTGAACCGTATTACAAGCTGTTAATGAAGAGAATCGTCGACTGGCTACAGAAGAATACCGACTTCGTGCTCCCGATAGCGCTGTTCGGCATCATCGTGGCCATCATGATCCCGCTCGCGCCGTGGATCATGGACGTGCTGCTTTTCATAAACATCGCGTTCAGCTTTCTGCTGATTCCGGTGACGCTGTACCTGCGCAGTCCGCTGCAACTGTCGGTTTTTCCGACGCTGCTGCTGATTATAACGTTCTATCGTCTCGCGCTCAACATCGGCACCACGAGGATCATCCTCAGCTCCGCGGCGACCGCGAGGCCGCCTACGCTGGTGAACAACGTCCCGCCGCTCGAATGGCTGAAGGAGCAGGCAGGCACCGTGATTTCGACTTTCGGCGACTTTGTCGGCGGAGGACTTTCCGTCGTCGGAATCGTCGTGTTCATCATCATTCTGATCGTGCAGTTCGTCGTCATCACGAAGGGCGCGACCCGCATTGCGGAAGTCGCCGCGAGGTTCACCCTCGATGCGATGCCCGGAAAACAGATGGCGATCGACGCCGACCTTAACGCGGGAATGATCGACGAAGCCGAGGCGCGAGTCCGCCGCGAGAAGATTTCGAAGGAGGCGGAGTTCTTCGGCGCGATGGACGGCGCGGCGAAGTTCGTCCGGGGCGACGCGATCGCCTCGCTGATCATCACCGTCGTCAACATCGTGGGCGGACTGTTGCTCGCGACGCTATACAACGACATCCCGCTCGCGGAAGCATTCAGCGCGTTTACGCTGCTTACAATCGGCGACGGACTCGTAAGCGCGATCCCTTCCCTGGTCGTCGGACTCGCGGCGGCGTTCCTGATTACAAGGACGCAGAGCGAACACGACGTCGGCGGCGACATATTCGCCCAGCTTTTCAACAACTATCGCGCGGTTATCGTCGTTTGCATCGTGCTTGTCGTGCTGATGTTCACTCCATTCAGATCGTGGCAGCTTATCGTCATCATAGGCAGCCTCGGCGGGATTGCCCTCATGCTATATCGTATCTCGGAGAAGGAGGCGGAGGAGGAGGCGAAAAAGCCGAAGCCGCAGGTCGAGGCGGCGCGCCCGCAGGAGAAGGTCGAGAACCTGCTCCACGTCGATCCGATGGAACTCGAAATCGGCTACGGCCTCATCCGCATCGTCGATACGAAGCAGGGCGGCGATCTTCTCGAGCGCATCACGATGATCCGCCGGCAGGTGGCGCTGGACCTCGGGATTATCGTGCCGCCGGTGCGCATACGCGACAACATGCAGCTCGAGCCGAACCAGTACGCGATAAAGATTCGCGGCACTTCGTTGGCGACTGGAAGCTCGATGGTCGATCATTTCCTCGCGATGGATTCCGGCGTCGCCACTGGCACCATCGACGGCATTCCGACGACGGAACCCGCGTTCGGCCTCCCCGCGATCTGGATAACGGAATCGAACAAGCAGCGGGCGGAGGCTCTCGGGTATACGGTGGTCGACGCGACGAGCGTGGTCGCGACGCATCTCACCGAGGTCATCAAGAACCACGCGTGGGAACTTCTCTCCCGCGAGGACCTGAGCCATCTGCTCGAAAACCTGAAGTCGTCTTCGCCGAAGATCGTGGAGGAAGTCGTCGGCTCGATCATGAAGCCGGGCGAGGTGCAGCGCGTTCTGCAGAACCTTCTGAAAGAGCGGGTTTCGATTCGCGATCTCGCGACGATACTCGAGACTCTTGCGGAATACGCGCCGAGGACGAAGGATCCGGAAATTCTGACCGAGTACGTGCGGAATTCTCTTGCGCCGCAGATTTGCGAGAGCTATCGATCGGGCGACGGCAAGATTCATCTCGTAACGCTCGATCCGCAGCTCGAAGACCTTGTCAACGCGAACATCGAGCGCACCGAGGGCGGAAGTTACCTCAAGATGGCGCCCGCGCTTCTGAACGCGATTATGGACGGCATTGCGCGCACGCTCGAGAAACTTGTGACCCAGGGGTACTCGCCTATACTGCTCTGCGCGCCGACGATTCGCTCGCAGGTGAAAAAGATAGTTGACGGAATACAGCCCGGTATAGCAGTATTAAGCTATAACGAGATCACACGAGGAGTCGAGGTGGAAAGTGTCGGCATGGCGCCTATGCCCAAGGAAGGGATGGTGCCGGCGAGGTAGGAAATCCATTGGTAGAGATTTCCACGGGATAGGTTCTATCCATGATGGTAAAGCGTTTTGTTGCTCCCACCTGGGATGAGGCGCTGAAACAGGTGAAAAGCGACCTCGGCCCGGAGGCGGTGGTGCTCTTTACGCGCACCGTCAAGAAGGGCAGCATACTCGGCCTAGGCGGGAAGAACTGGGTCGAGGTTACCGCGAGCAACAATCGCGACGTCATTGACAAGTACCTAAAAAAAGGCGGCGTAGCCCACAGAGGAGACGACGGGTCTTTCGTCATCGACGGCGAAGCCAGGCTGAACGCGATCCGCGAGCGCTATACCAAGTTTACGCAGAACCAGAGTTCGGAAGGAAGTAACGGACCCGCTCCGTCGCGGGACGAACTTCAGACGGGCCTCAAAAACCTGAAGCATAGTATTGAAGCTGCGTCCGGAAAAAGCGAGGTGATGTGGGAATCCGCGGAGCCAGCAACTCCGATTTCGAAATCCGTGGAAACGAAAGACGACTCGCCGCCGAAGAACATCGTCTACGGTCGCTCCAAGGGGACGAGCGCACTACGGGTTAATCCTGCGCCGAAAAAGGAAGAAACGAGTAAGAGAACGGAGGAGAGCGGTAGAGCGTCCGGAAAGTCGGAAATCAGGAAAGAAAGTGCGCGAGTCGACGCGGCAAAGACGGAAGTCGCGAACGAGAAACCGAAAACGGATGGAAAACTCGAACCAAGGTCCGCAGGTATAGCTCCCAGGGACGATTTCGAAGCGCGCATCGACAGCATTTTCGAGAACCTCTCGCCTAGGTCGATCGCTCCGCCTCCGCCCGAAGAGCCGGAGGGCATAGAGCCTGCGCGCATAGCGAAGCCTCTGAAACTGGGCGGCTCCTGGAAGCCGGAGGAAACCTCCGAATTCGCCGCGATCTCCGAGGCGGTGGAGGACGATTTCGATTCGCTGACCCGCGAGATCGAACGGGATTTCAACCGCATACTTACGGATCAGTTCGGAATCGAGCCTGCGAACGAAATTTCGAAAAGCGAGTTACGACCCGCGATCGAAAAAACAGTCGGCGATGAAGATGAGCGTCCGATCGACGACCTAAGCGATCGTCATTCACATTTGCGCTCCGACGAAATCGAGATAAAAGTCGAGAATGACGAAGACGACGTTTTAAGCGAGATGATGGAAATTACGGCACGGGAATCCGGACGTCTGGATCTGATCGAGCCGATGCGTGAAAATCCGCTCGAATCCCTCGGCTCGTTGGCGGAGGTGAAGCCTTCGGAATCGAAGCTGCGCAAGAAGAAGGTCGAGTCGCTAACCGACGCGTTCCACCTCGGGATGCTCGAACTTTCGGAGGCGATTTCGAGCAACATCAGCGACCAGCCCCGCCCGAACTGGAAGGGGATGACGCAGGAAATGCTCGAGGTTTATTACCATCTGATCTCGCAGGAAATGCCGCGGGACCTCGCGCAGAATATCGTCAAGAAACTGCGGGACGAACTTCGCACAGGCGGCAAACGCACGGGACTCCGCGATCAGGTGGTCAGCAAGATCAGCGGCTATTTCCGCACGACGGGAGGGATTTCCCACAGATTAGGCGAGACCAAGGTCGTCGCGCTCGTCGGCCCGACAGGCGCTGGAAAATCCGTCACGAGCTTCAAACTCGCCGACTCGATTTCGCGGGCGTCGAACGCGTCTGTCGGCATAGTGCAGGTAGAGGTAAACTCGAAATCGAAACTCCGCGCGTCGGGAATCAAGCCGGATGGAACTACGTTTCCGTTCCACGTCGCCTGCACCGGAAGACAGCTCCAGGCCGCGCTTGCTAGCCTCTCCGGCTGCGACGCGATCATCGTCGACTTCGGCGGCTGTTCGCCGAAAAAGGCGGTCGATATGAGCGAACTCGGGCGCCTGCTCGACATAGCCGCGCCGGACGAAACCCATTTGGTGGTCCCCGCAAACGTCCGCTCTTCGCTGCTTGTGGACTCCGCACGGAGGTTCCTTTCGCTTAACATCGACCGACTCATATTGACCAAGCTCGACGAATCTGGAGCGCTCGGCTCGCTGCTTTCGTTTTTTCAGCAGGTACGCAAGGGGATCTCGTACGTCACCTACGGCCAGAGCCGGACAGGGGAACTCGAAATCGCGGACCCGCAACGCATCGCGAAACTCATCCTCGGCTACGAGAAGGTTTAAGAAACTATCGTGGGATCTGGGAGTGCAGACGTGGCACGGACATCTCTCCCGTCGTATTACACATCTTCTGCGCGATGGTCGTTTCACCTGGAGCGTTCTGGTCTGTACATTTTATTCGTGCCGTCTACGAATTATTTGTAATGTATTCCGTATCGGTTCGTTAAACCACGTTGATTAAGACGTCTCACAAGGGTGGGAATCGATCTTCCCAGAAAATTTTGCATGTTTGTCGAACCTGCGGCGAAGCCCAGGCGTATCTATTTGGACAAACGTTCTTGCCTGGCAGCGACATATTAGGGAATGATGTCAAAAGCAGCATGACGCTGGGGACAATCACTACTTTTTAGTAATATTTTGAATCGAACGAAATTTCGAAGATAGCCGCGGGCAAAATGATACTAAAAAATAGTGACTGTCCCCAAAGTGAAACAAGCGTTACAGGTTTCGTTATGAAAGCAATTTCTTCAGGAAATCTCAAAGTCTTGGCGGTCATATCGGTTTTGGGCGCGGTCATGCTTACATCGATAGCAGCCGCGGATTCCACGTCTGAGCCGCTGGACGCGGGCGCGGAGGCCAAGGCGCGCCGGAACATCGACGTCTACGTCATCGAAGTCGAGGATGAAGTCAATCCGCTGATGTTCAACTACATCGAGCGCAGGATCGAACTCGCGAAGGAGAAGAAGCTCGAAACGATCGTGTTTAGATTCGACACACCGGGAGGCGCGGTCGATTCGATGGAAGAAATCGTCCGGCTGATCCGCAAGACCCAGGAGGAAGGCATCCGCACAATCGCGTTCGTCGACCACTGGGCGCTAAGCGCGGGCGCGTTCATCGCGCTTTCCTGCGGCGAAGTCTATATGCGCGCCGAGACATCGGTCATAGGCGACTGTATGCCGATCCTTCCGGACGCTGCGGGCGGCTTCAGCGCGGCGGGAGAGAAGATCGAAAGCGCGCTCCGGGCGATGATCCGTTCCATCGCCGACCAGCACGGTTATCCGAAGGTTCTGCTCGAGTCGATGGTCACGCCCGGCATCGAGGTGCTTCGGGTCGAATTCAATGACGATCCGGAAACGCAGGAGTTCAGGGACGCGCTCAAGGTTCGAAGCAAGAACGCGATCGAATGGTTCGAAGGCGAAGTCGGCTACGTTTCGGGCGCGGAGTTCGCGAAGCTCAGCGAAGATCTTCGGCGCCACTTCTCCATCGAGACGGTCGTCGAGGAGGGCAAGCTGCTCACGATGACCGCGAAGGACGCGCTCCGCCTCGGTATTTCCGTCGCCACCGTCGATGGCTTCGACGATCTGAAGGAACGCCTCGGTATCGCTGGCGTCACGAGCGAATCCACGAGCTGGTCGGAGACGCTCGCGTACTTCCTGACACTGCCTCTCGTTAGCATGATGCTGCTGGTGTGCGGGTTTATCGCAATGTACGTCGAGATCAAAACGCCGGGGGTCGGAATGCCGCTGGTGATTGCGATCGTGTGTTTCGGGATTCTGCTCGCGTCGCGGCAAGTTGCCGGTCTTGCGGACCACGTGGAGATTCTGATCCTGCTTGCGGGAATCGTGCTGCTGCTCATAGAAATATTCGTGATTCCCGGTTTCGGGATCACCGGGATTTCCGGAATTCTGTGCATACTCGTGGCGCTGTTCCTTTCTGGCCAGAGCTTCATCATCCCGAAGTACGGCTACGAGTGGAACGTGCTCGAAGGCAATCTGCTCACGTTCGTTGGGTCGGTTTTCGGAAGTTTGATCCTGATGGCGGTGCTTGCGCATTATCTGCCGTCGGTTCCGTTCTTCCAGAGGCTTTCTCTCGCGGATCAGCCCGTGAAGGATACGGACGCGGTGGTGAAGAGCGTCGCTCCCGACGAGGTGGAATCGCAGCGGGCGATCATCGTCGGGCACACATGTAGATGCGTTACGGACCTTCGTCCTTCAGGCAAGGTCCAGCTTGGCGGAGAGCGGTTCGACGTCGTCGCAGACGGCGACTGGGCCTACGCGGGAGACGAAGTCGTTGTGACCAAGGTCGAGGGAAACCGCGTTTACGTGAGGCTTTGTTCGAAAAAGGAGGGAACGGAAACCAATTAAGGACTCGCAAAATAATAAGTCATACAAAATCGCGCTCAGAGTTGTGCCAGATTCGCATTGCGTGAGGAAGCCAAACCGGAAGCGTAGCTATAGTTCCGGTGAGGATTTGGCGACCGAGAGCGATGCGAAGATGGCGTAAATATGAGATGCGAGATGAATGACTTATTGTCTTGCGAGTCCTAACGTTGGATTTCGATTGATTTTATGGTCTGGGCTGTCGGCTTACTGATTCTTGCGTTCATCATCTTTCTTCTTGAGGTGGTGATCCCTTCGCAGGGAATGCTCACTCTCTGCGGACTCTGCGCTCTCGGCGCGAGCGTTTTCATCGCTTTCACCGAAGGCGGCTTCGAGGTTGGCATCGGATTTCTGATCAGCGGAATCCTCGGGTCGATTCTAATTTTCATCCTGGCGCTGAAATTCCTTCCGAAGTCCGCAATAGGGAAAAAGCTTACGCTGGCGGTGACGCTCAAGGATCCGAACGCGATGAAGTGCCTCGTGAGCATCGATTTCAGCGCGCTGAAGGATCGCACGGGTCGCACGGTGACTCCGTGCATGCCGTCGGGGAACGCGGTATTCGACGGGAAGCGCGTGACGGTGATGTCCCAGGGGGAATACATCGAAAAAGATACTCTCGTAAAAGTGATCCGAGTCGAAGGCAACAACATTTTCGTTGAAGCATTGAGATAAAATCACGAATCAATATAATCGAATCATTCGGCAAAGTTTCAAGTCAGTACGATAATACGGGGAATAGCTATGAGTATTCTGGCCTTGATGGGTAAGCTTCTTGCGATCGACGGAGAAGCCCTGCTTCTGATCGGACTCGCGTTCGCGGGAATCATCCTTTTCGTGTTCGTGCTGCTCGCGATGAAGTATCTGAACCTGTGGATACAGGCGTGGTCTTCCGGAGCGCACATCAGCTTTATGACGCTGATAGTAATGGGGTTCAGGAAGGTCAACCAAAGGCTCATCGTTACCGAGCGCATCAAGGGAATCCAGGCGGGGCTAGAACTTCGCAGGGATCGACTCGAGGCGCACCATCTCGCGGGCGGAAACGTGCGCAGGGTCGTCGACGCGCTCATCGCGGCGGACAAGGCGGGAATCCCGCTGACATTCGACCACGCCTGCGCGATCGACCTCGCCGGACGCGACGTGCTCGAAGCGGTGCAGACGTCCGTCCATCCGAAGGTCATCGACTGCCCGAAAGCCGGCGGCGGACGCACGACGATAGACGCGGTCGCGAAGGACGGCATCCAGGTGAAGGCGAAAGCGCGCGTCACGGTGCGCACCAACCTCGAGCGCCTGATCGGCGGCGCGACGGAAGACACGATCATCGCCCGCGTGGGCGAGGGCATCGTCACAACTATCGGCTCGTCGAACACGCACAAGGAGGTTCTCGAGAATCCGGATCGCATTTCGAAAAAGGTGCTCGAGAAAGGTCTCGACGCCGGGACCGCGTTCGAGATTCTTTCGATCGACATCGCGGACGTGGACATAGGCGAGAACATCGGCGCGAAGCTCCAGGCCGACCAGGCGGAGGCGGACAAGCGCGTCGCGCAGGCCAAGGCCGAGGAAAGGCGCGCGATGGCCGTCTCGGCGGAGCAGGAAAACAAGGCGGAGATTCAGAAGAACCGCGCTCTCGTCGTGCTCGCTGAGGCGGAGGTTCCCCGCGCGATGGCGCAGGCGTTCCGCGAAGGAAATCTCGGAATCAACGATTTCCAGAGGTTCAAGAACGTGCAGGCGGACACCGCGATGCGCAACAAGCTCGCCGACGACAACCAGAGTCACTGACGAAAGCCGCAGAGACCCGCGACTGACCGAGGTTCCGAATGACGATGTTTTTTCTCGCAGACGATTTCGATTGCATTCCGCAGGTCATAGGCGTGATCGTGTTCATCGTCGTCGGGATCCTCTCCGCGGTTGGGAAGAAGAACAAAGCGATGCAGGAGAGGGAAGCGAGACGCGCAAGAAGGCCGAACGCGGAGAAACGCACGGATTACGCAACTCAAGGTTCGAACGCCGCGAAGAAGAACGCCTCGCTGCAAGACATCCTGAGCGACGTCATGGGAGCGCGAAGCGATTACCGCGGCCCCGCGAAGCAGACGACAGTCGTGAAGAAAGCCGCGGTTCAGCCCGAATACGAAGACGACTACGAGGACGAGGACGACGGCTGGGAGGATTTCCAGAAATCGAAATCCCTGGGCGTTCAGAAGGCAAGCGTCACCACCGACTACAAGTTCGCGGACAGTCACGATCCGTCGATGCCGATCGGGTACAACCCACCGCCGACGTCGCAAAGCTCCTATAAAAGCGCGGGCGAAGGCTTCGGCCATTATGATCTGAAGGCCGCGCCGACGCCGCGGGAGAAACAGAAATTCGTGCTGAAAGGAAGCGAACTCGCGAAAGCTCTCCTGTACAAGGAAATCTTCGGCCCGCCCAAGGGACTCGAGTAAAGTCGTCCGCTGGCGCGCGTCTTCGGGAACTTTGCTCGTTATCCTTTGAAGAAGCCGAAGATTTCGCTTTCCATCATCTTCATTCCATGCTCCGCGATGGCTCCGCGGTCGCGCTCTTTCGTCGTGCGGAACGAACTCAGGTTCACGTTCGCGGCGTCTGACGCGACGTCGAGCGCCTTCGCCATGAGTTCCGCCTCAGGGACGATGTAGTTGTAGTAGCCGACCTTGAGCGCGTCCTCTGCGTTATAGCGCCTCGCGATAAGCGCCGCCTCGGCGAACCACTGCGGCGCGAGAGAATGCCTTACGATGCCGAGCACTAGCGATGGAAGCGCGATCCCGATTGCGACCTCGGTAAGCCCCGTCTCGTAAGGGCCGTCGATCCCGATGCGCACGTCGCCGCAGAGGAGCGTCACCGCGCCGCCCGCGATGGCGTGGCCGGAGCACGCGATAATCAGCGGCTTCGGGTACAGAAACATCCTGGCGGTGACTTTGCGGTAGTCGAGGATTACCGCGTTCAGCGCGTCCGCGGACAGCGTCGGCAGCACCTTCAGATTCAGCCCGCCGCAGAACCGTCCGGGCCTTCCGGTGAGCACGATCGCGCCGATACCGTCCTTCTCGCCCTCGTCCATCGCGAGGTTCAGTTCGTCGATCCAAAGCTGATCGATCGCATTCGCCTTCCCGTCGTCCATGGTGATGACGCCGACGGAGTTTCTCTTTTCGAAATTGATTTTCATTCCCGGCTCCAGATGTTCGTAGCGCCTCAGTCCCGGCTGCAAGTGGGCGTGGCGCCTGCGCTACAACCGATTTTAACCACTGAACTTGCGGATGACACGGAAAATCAATGCTCGCCTCTGCGGGTATGAAGCGATCTGCTTTCGTACGCCGCGATGATGTCCGCTACGATCTTGTGCCGGACGATGTCCTCTTTGCCGAGCCTTGAAACGGCGATGTTCGGGACGCCTTCGAGGATTTCGATCGCGTCGACGAGTCCGCTTTTCATTTCCGGAGGAAGGTCTATCTGCGTTACGTCGCCGGTCACGACTATTTTCGATCCCGGGCCGAGGCGGGTAAGGAACATTTTCATCTGCGAGGTCGTCGTGTTCTGACCTTCGTCGAGAATTACGAACGCCTCGGAGTGCGTGCGACCACGCATATACGCAAGCGGCGCGATCTCGATGATGTCGAGGTCGGAATACTTTTTCAGCGCGACGCGGTCGAGCACGATTCCGAGCGCGTCGTAAAGCGGGCGCAGATACGGGTTGACTTTCTTGTCGATGTCGCCCGGCAGGAACCCGAGGCGCTCGCCCGCTTCGACGACGGGGCGCGTGAGCACGATTTTGCGAACCCTTCCCGCCTTCAGGTATTCGATGGCCTTCAGCACCGCGAGGAACGTTTTTCCGGTTCCCGCGGGACCGATCGAGAACGTTACGTCGTTCTCCTCCATCATTTCGAAGTACCGCCACTGTCCCTTCGTCTTCGGCGCGTGGTGCCCCATGAGATGAATGCGCGGCGAACCGTCCGCGTGAACCGGACCGCCTTCTTCCTGAGTATCGTTACCGAATGCGCCCTCGATGTCTGTATCGCGGAGGTGTCCGAACCTGCGGAAACTCTGCTGAAGCCTGCCGAGAATCTTGGTCGCCTGCTCGACCTCCTCCTTGGTGCCTTCGATCCGCAGCACTCCCGCGCGAGCCGCGATCTTCACCTGGCAATGCTCCCGGATTCTCTTCAGATTCATGTCGCGGGGGCCGTATAGAACCTGGGCTTCCCTGATGTCGTCGATTGAAAAAGTTTTTAGCATGCTCTCCTTTGGAAAAGGGTTTGGCTAGTGAACTTACAACACGAAAAACAAAAGTCCGTACGCCACTGGGGCTGAAAGAATGAAATTGTCCACCATGTCGAGCACCCCGCCGAACTCGGGGACGAGATTCCCGCTGTCCTTCTCCCCGGCGCTGCGTTTGATCGCGCTTTCGAGAAGATCGCCTAGCTGGGCCGCGAATCCGATGGCAAGTCCGACCAGCGCCGCGACGATGAGGTTGTACCGCGGAATCCCGCACGCGGACCAGACTAAAACCGCGAGGCCCGCGCTTCCAAGCAGTCCGCCCGCGCAGCCTTCGATCGTCTTTCCCGGACTTACCGCGGGAATCGCCTTGTGCCTTCCGAGGAACCTTCCGACGAAGTACGCGAAAATGTCCCCTCCGCGGCTGGACGCGAACAGAAGCAGCAGCAGCGCCTCGCCCTGCGTGAGTCCGCTTTCGAGCGCGGCGTCCGATGAAACACGGATCGACAGCGCGACGAAGAACGTCACCGGAATCAGCAGGAAACAGATAATAGTGTGGAAGATTCCTCCGAGGCTTGGAGCGCCGTCAAAGGTGCGGAAATAGTAGAGCAGGCTGAGCAGAACGCAGGCTGCGAATGCGATCACCAGCAGAGCCGCGGAAGCGTCGTGTTCCCGAAAGCGGAATTCGAAAACCATCGCCGACGCCGGGAGCGCGAAAATTACCGAGCTTCCGAGCACGCAGATTCTTCTGCTGACCCAGGCTCCCGTCTTTTTGAACAGCGTCGAAAGTTCGAAACTCCCCCCCGCGACGACGACGAGGATCAGCGCCGAAAGCAGGATCGCGTTCCCGTTAATGTGGTCGAGATACAATAGCCCGAAGAAGATTCCAAGGAGTGCGAGTCCGAAGATGATTCTTCTAACGACCTTCATCCACGCTCCACAGGGCTTTCGATCATAATCGCTCCTTGTCACAGGAATAATACCTCACGTAGCCTTCTTCGACAAGAACTGAGCGAAATGATTTCTGCCGCCGGTCCGCGGAGAGGAAAATCATCCACGGATTTCCGGAGGTTCGGAGGATGGCGAAAATGACGACCGTGGCGCACAACGTGCGTCATTCGCGGACGTCCTCGTCAGTGCGGTATTTTCAAGCCGTAGGCGAGACGCCTACAGCAAAAAAGTAACCGTTCACGAATTCACACGAATCTGAAAGCGCTCCCCGCGGCATTCTGCATTGCCGTACTTGGCGGCTTTGCGAGAAATATTCCGATCCCAGACTTCCACCAGGAACGCGGCAGATTTTGTATACGCCTGCACGAAGGTAGCGCAGGCGCCTCGACTGCATCTTTAGGCGCTCGCCGCTCCACATGCCAGGTACTCTGGAAGTGCCAGGCGCGTTCGCGGCAGCTCGCTTCGTTCACCCGAAATCCGGCTGTTCGAGCGGCACGGGACAACTGTCCTTCAGTTCGCATACCGCGCATTCA
>JANLHZ010000135.1 GCA_024653775.1 Planctomycetota bacterium
TCGAGGAAGTCAAAACGGAGTCGTAGCCATAGTTCCGATGAGTATTTGACGACCGAGAGCGAAGCGAAGATGGCGTGAAGATGAGATGCGAGATGGATACTTTATTTATTTTAGCCTCCTAAGGAGTCAAACCAATTCTTCGCAGAAGTCCGCCGCGGCCTTGAAGTCGACTCCGCCGGAGATTTCGTACACATTTGCGCCCTTCAGCAGCGCGATGTATTCGTCGTCGTCGATCGTGTTGAACCTTCCGCGGTTCCCCGGCTCTATGAACAGTCCCGCGGGTTTCGTGAACGAGATCATCAGATCCAGGCGCTCCGCGAGATCGACCTTCGCGACTTTGATGGGTTGTTCGCTCGTGCGCTTCCAGTTCAGGATGACGTACGCTTCTAGCGGCACTTCGGACAATACTACCTTCGAGTCGAAGTTCCGGGTGATGAATGCGTCGTACTTGTATTCGAGCGTCCAAAGCTCCTCGGGAGGAAGGCTCAGGAACCGTTTCCTATCCTCCTCCGATATCATTTTCGCAAGACTCGGAATGCTGACGATGGTTCCCGGATTGATCCGTGGGAGCTTCGGAATCCCGAGAAGTCCGAGTCCGTCCGCGCGGCGTTTGATGAGTGCGCGGTCGTTCGTTATGAAATCGAACTTCCGCCCGGCGAGGTGCAGCGCAAGCGTCGACTTTCCAGCGCCCGAGAATCCAGAAATCGCGATGCCTCTGCCTTTTCGCGCTATCGCGGACGCGTGGAAAAGACTGTATCCAGACTTCATCCGCGACTCTATGTATTTGTTGTTGATCGCGTTGATGACCTGGTTCGGATTCGACTCGACATCGCCAGCGATCAGCCACTCGCTATCAGTGAGGATCGTCACGAGTCCCGTCTTCACTTTGCGGATCACCACGCCGTCCTCGAAGTCGTGGAACTCCTCCTTGCTGCCGGATTTACCCGGCGAAGGCGGGTTCAGAGTGAATTCGAGGTCGATTCCGAACGTCGGATCCTGGAACACGAGGAATCTGTTCGTAGCGGAATCGTCCCGGTCCATCCGAACGTCAAGCGAACACTCGCTGAAGTAATCCTTCAGTTCGCGCGCGAGCTTCCGCGAGTTCGTCTCGATGGATACGCTGAATCCGCCCAGCGCGAAACTGAGCGCAAATTCCGGCCTGTACCTTTCCAGCACCTCGCTTAGAACCTCCTTCGCGCTTTGCATTCGCTATTTTCCTCCCAGCTTCTTTATCACGTAGTCGGCGTAGAGCCGCGCGGCGTCGACGTTGCAACCGTCTTGAAGACCGCGGAACCCGCCTAGAGCGCTCACCTCGAACACCATCGGCCCATCACCGGTTTCGACCACGTCCACGCAGGTGAAATCGAGATCGAAAAGCGACTGCGCTTTTTCGCTTAGCGCGCGAATCTCCTTCGAAGGCTCGACGTTCTCGTACCTGCCCCCCATCGAGGTGGACGTGCTCCAGCTCTTTCCGTCTTTCACGCGCGCGTAAGTCGCAAGATATTTTCCGCCGAGGAACGTAACGCCGAGGTCGCGGCCTGGTATGTCGATCAGCTTCTGGATGTACATCGTCGGGTTGCCGGCGCAAAACGCGTGGATGTCCAGACGCAGCTTCGTTTCGTCGTCGCTGTCGAAAATCCGCATTCCGCGGGACTTCGTCGAAAACAACGGTTTCGCGACCGCCTTTCCTTTCGAAAGCACGAACGCGAACGCCTCGTCCTCGTTCTCGGTGAGAATCGTTTCGGGCATCGGGATTCCGCTTTTAAGGAGCGTCGTCGTACAGGCGAGGCGATCGAGCATCGAAAGCATGTGCATCGGCTTCGAGAAGATTCGCACGCCCTTCTGCTCGAGGAGGTGCAGCAGCAGCAGTTTATCGAGACAGTCCGGCGAATAAGTCTCCGCGATCTTCTTGACGATTATTCCGTCGAGTTCCGCGAGGTCTCTGCCTTTGTGCCTCAGGGTCATGTTCGCGGTATCGAAAACGACGTCCTTCAGGTCGACGAGCAGTCTGAAATCAGTCCTGCGTCCGACTTCGTCCGCAAGACGCATGCTCGACCACCCATTTTCAATTCCCACAACGGCGATTTTCATTCATCCTCCACGTTTGCATAATTCAGACACAATAATCGAGGTTCACGCCGGTCCGAAATCTTTGTAAATATATTATGAGTTCTTAATCTTGGCGAAAGCGCCAGCGTAGCTCTCGTTCGGTGAACCACGTCCCCGGCACTTACCATTTCTTTAGAAGTCACCTTTTTGCACTGAATTGTCTCTTGGATGGCCAGGAAAGTGCCGGGGATGTTT
>JANLHZ010000137.1 GCA_024653775.1 Planctomycetota bacterium
TCGAGGAAGTCAAAACGGAGTCGTAGCCATAGTTCCGATGAGTATTTGACGACCGAGAGCGAAGCGAAGATGGCGTGAAGATGAGATGCGAGATGGATAATTTATTAGTTTTAGCCTCCTTACATTTGATTTTTGCGCGGTTCCGGCTACACTGGACCGCAACCTCAACACTGACGACACATCGGAGATAGAAATGCTTCCAGCGCTGCTCGCAATGCCCGAAGGACTGATGATCTTCATAGGCGTCGTCCTCATCCTCGCGATGACCATCGGGTTCTGGTTCTTCATGAAGTTCTTCCCCGTCTGGTTGCAGGCGAACATGTCCGGAGTGGAGATATCCTTCGGCGAACTTCTGCGAATGTGGCTGCGCAAGGTCGATACCTTCTTGGTGATGCAGTCGATGATCATCGCGAAGCAGGCCGGAGTCCAGGGCGTGACGATCGCAAAGCTTCAGAGCTACTATCTCCAGGGCGGGAGGGTCAAGGCGGTCATTCGCGCGCAGGTAGCGGCGGACAAGGCAAGAATTCCACTCACCTTCGACCAGGCCTGCAAGATCGACCGCGCGGGACGCGACGTGCTCGAAGCCGTACGGATTTGCGCGAACCCGATCGTCATCAACATTCCCACCGAGGCGAGCGGCTCGAAGATGCTCGGCGCGGTCGCGAAGGACGGCATTCAAATGTGGGTCCGCGCGAGGGTAACGGTCCGCGCGAACATCGAACGTCTGATCGGAGGCGCGAGCGAGGAAACAATCATCGCGCGCGTAGGCGAGGGTATCGTCGCGTCCGTCGGATCGAGGACATCGTGGGAGGTGCTAGAGAATCCCGACTCCATCTCCGTGTTCATCCAGCAGAAGGGACTCGACGCGAACACCGCCTTCGAGATCGTCAGCATCGACATCGCAGACGTCGACGTGGGCAGAAACATCGGCGCACACCTTCGGGCGGATCAGGCGGAAGCGGACCTCGAACGCGCCCGCGCCCGCGCCGAGGAACGACACGCCGCGGCGGTCGCGACCGAGGGCGAATGGAAGGCGAAGATCGCCGAGAACGAGGCGCTCGTCACCGCCGCGATGAGGGAGATTCCGAGCGCGCTCGCCGACAGCTTCCGCGACGGCCACATGAGCCTCGATCAGTACTACAAACTCCTGAACGTCGTTAGCGATACGCGTATGCGCGAAGCCATCGCGGGCGTCAAGCACGATCACACGTACAGTCAATCCCTCGAACTCATCTGATTCGAAGATTATGTGGCACGGGCATCTTGCCCGTGAGTATTATTTCCCACGGACGAGACGTTCGTGCCACTTATCCGCTTTCTATTCCGCTTGTTCCGCCTTTTTTGTCCTTCCCGCTTGTAGCGAGAAAGGATCGAGGGCGCCCTCGGTGGACCCGAAACATTCGCATCGCCGGAGAAACTCGACGGCGATTTGACGGCTCCGGGTGGTTCGGGTTCGTTGCCCGCAGAAACAGAACCAGCCTGCGTTAGTTTATACCGCACTCCGGACTTACCTGTTTTTGCGCGATCCCGAACCTCCAATCCCTGCTTCTTCTTGTTGCAACAATACTT
>JANLHZ010000162.1 GCA_024653775.1 Planctomycetota bacterium
GGAATGATGACTACAGCAGCGGGAAATTAAATTTCAGTTCCTACGGTGAATAACACGGGTTGAAGGAATTTGTATCGCTTTCATTTATGCAACAAAGCCGTATAGCGGTATAGTTCTGTAAGCGAATACTATAGAGGAGAAGCGGCGCCGGTAATACTCTCTATCACAACAGCGATGGCGATAACATCGGCGTTTCATTATTGAGAGTCAAATGTTTATGCATACACATATTCAGATCAAAGTGAAAAAACGGATCCACGCTGTCAGCAACTGAGGGATTGAGATAAGGAAGCTGACTGAGCGTGGATCCGTCTTGTAGTTAAACTACTCGGATACGATAATGGTTCGAATAAAATTGTCTGCGGCTCGATTTTTGTTTAAATCGTGTCAATAGTCATTAACAAAGAACAGTTACTTGCCTTTTCCGAGGAATTCCTTGATCGACCCGAGTATGTGATCCTTGTCGTGAATGTCGCTCGTAATCACTTTCTCGTGGTGGAGTCCGAATGCCTCGTCCAGATCGCTCTTGAATTTGCCGGAGCCGTATACCGATCGTACCTGGCCGTAGCAGAACATATTGGAAACAGGTATCAAATCGGCGCTGAGAAGATCGATGCACTTTTCCGTGTCGTCCGTGCTCCAGTTGTCTCCATCGGAAAAATGGAACGGGTATATGTTCCAGTCGCCAGCAGGGTATTCCTTGTGAATAATGTTGTGGCATAGTTCGTATGCGCTAGAAATCTTGGTGCCACCACTTTCTCTCAGGTGATAGAATGTGTACTCATCGACTTCTTTCGCGGTGGCGTCGTGAACGATGTACCTTACATCGAGGTGTTTGTACTGGGACCGAAGCCAGGTGTCGATCCAGAAAGTCTCGATGCGGACCATTTCCTTTTGTTCGTCGCCCATAGACCCCGAAACGTCCATCATGTAAACAGTTACAGCGTTGTACTCGGGTTTCTCCTTTACCGTCCATGCCCGATACCGCCTGTCCTCGCGGATCGGGATAACGGATGGATTCATCGCGTCGTAGGTTCCCGCAGCGATCTGGCGTTTGAGCGCCTGTTTGAATGTCCGCTTGAAATGACGGAGCGATTCGGGTCCGACCGGACGGATGCCTGTGTATTTGTCGGTTTCCGCGGTGATGTTCTTACGTCCCTTCGGCTGAATATTCGGGAGTTCGAGTTCTTCCCCAAGGATTTTCGCAAGCTCCTCCAGCGTGAATTCGACTTCCAGCGCGTGGTCGCCCGGTCCTTCCCCGGCGTGGCCGTGACCATCGCCATCGTCCGGATTGCCGAGAAGATCGCCAACCTCGCCTTCGCCCATTCCGACGCCGCCTTTATCCTTGGAGCCGTATTTGAACTTCGGGATGTCGATCTGCGGGATGGGAATGGAGATGCTTTTCTCGCCTCGCCTTGTTACGATGTCGCTTCTTGAGATATATTTTCTCAGGTTCTCGCGCACGGCGCCGCGGACGATGTCGCGGAATCTGGAATGATCGTTGTCGATTCGGTGAACCATCTAACTTCTCCTTTCAGCCTCGTTATATTCTAACACGGCTCTGGAATCTAAAGAAAACTTGGAGTGAAAATATAGACTGGCACGAAGGCGATAAGATGGAAAAGTCGAGGATGTTGAAAACCACCGAGGTCAGGAAGTCGGCTCGACGGGTGTCGGCGGGGATGAACCCACGTCATTCAGAAATTGAAAAGCGGAACTTTTTCGCGAAATTCAGTGCCATCACCGAAGGAGTGCACCGACTGGACATCCCGGCAGAGTTCGTCATTAACGGAGGCTCATTTCGGTTAAACAAAACCGAGAAGACTGGAAAGCTCGGTAAGCGGGCATTGGAAGCAGAGTGTTTACCAGCGCAATTACTGGATATGCGAGTAAGTTCTTATATTTTTTCGTAGGGCGTAGAATGATAAATATTGCCTCGGACGCTATAGTGCAGCACAGACTACATAGAAAATTGCCGGCTATAGCAACTTGCGACGATACTATAGGTGAAAGCAAGTCGGAGGTGATTGATTTTAAGTGCAAACCAATACCGACCATGGTCAAATTTGTGATATTACCTGGCTATCTCGCCGCTATAGTAGCCGGTATAGTACAAGGACGAAGAAAGGTATAGCTGTGAATAGAGAAACAATACTCAAAACTATAGATTTGTCTAAAAGCTTTGGAAAATTCAAGGCGGTTGAAAACATAAATCTGAATATACTTCGCGGCGACATCTACGGCTTTCTTGGCCTGAATGGCGCTGGAAAAACGACAACGATCAGAATGCTTCTCGGATTGCTGCGGCCTTCTTCTGGATCGGTTACGGTTTTCGAAAAGGATTTTGCCGAACATTCTCTTGAGATTAAATCCCGTGTCGGCGCCGTCGTTGAAATACCCGCGTTCTATCCTGAATTATCTGGAATGGACAATCTTTCGCTTCTTGCGTCCCTTGATTCGAATTCGAAAAATGGAGGCGTCGAGGAAGCGCTCAAGGAAGTCGGACTATCAAACCGGGCAAAGGACAAGGTCGGAACTTATTCCCAGGGTATGAGGCAACGACTCGGGATAGCGTCCGCGATAATGTCTCAGCCCGAACTCGTCATCCTCGACGAGCCTACAAATGGACTCGATCCAAGGGGAATTCTCGACGTTCGAGCGCTGATAAAAAAACTTGCCCGCGAGAGAGGGATGACGTTTCTGTTTTCATCGCACATTCTTTCGGAGGTCGAGCTACTTTGCAATCGCGTTGGAATCATCGATCGCGGTAAAATGATATTTGAAGGAACCACGTCGTCTCTTATCGAGCGGGGCGAGGGCAGGTACAAATTTGTTGTCGATGACGCCAAGAAAGCTTGTTCGATGTTTGCGCCCGGCTGGTGCGAGTGTAGAATTCTATCTGAAAACGAGTTTGAGGTAAATCTCGACAAGTCAGCCGTTCCGGAGGTCGCGAAGACTCTCGTGACGGGAGAAGTCAAGGTTTACGAAATAGCCCACGCCAAAATGACACTCGAGGACCTGTTTTTCACGCTTACGGAAGAACAACCGGCGGGAGTATCGAACGGAGCTTGATTTTGGGCGCTTCACGCATCGACATCCTTTTATCGAGAATCAAAGCAGAGAGAGGGTACAGTTTGCCCGCGGAGCTTGTAGAGCTTTACCGGGCGGAGTTCGTTCCGTCGCTTATGCACTTTCAGTTATACCCACTCGAGTGGCTCACCAGCATCGATTCCCACTTCGAAGGGATACCGACCGCCGCAATGCCATTTGCGTCGGATGGAACTAACGTGACGTATTGTCTCTATTACGATCCGTGCTATTATTCAGAAGCTCCTGCTAAGGAGAGGCTTTTCGTCATCGCTTACTTCCCTCAGACTAGGTGCGTCGTACCGCTCACTTCAAAAGTGGATACGTTTCTCAAAATGATGGTTCTTAGCCACGGTATTCTAACAGTGACAAGACCTGAGTATACGACAAGTCACACGACAATAACTCAGTTCGCCAGACTGATAAATTTTATCGATTATATAGACTACGTGGACGAATTGTGCGATGAGGAGTCTTTTCACGACTATATTCTGTCTGATGATTCATACGCACCGTACAGTTTTATGGCTCAAACGGTGAAGGAATCGGGCGACGATGATGAACTGGCGGAAGCGATGATCGCAGACTTTTGCAGACAGACGCCGTTTTACGCGCCGGGGCATCTTGCGCTTGCGAAGCGGCTACTTGCCCGTGGCGACTATTCCGGCGCGGCGGAGTGTTATTTCAGGGCTGCCGGTAGTCTGATTTCCACCCTGCTTCCGGCGCAGATCAGCGGTATCGCGGCGTTTCCGACGCTCCGTACCAACCGAATGTCTCTCTTCACGTTTGCGGATACGCTGCGGAAGTTTGAAGAACACCTGCCTGAGCCATCGCATTACTTGAAGCTGCAGGCGATGGCGTTCACTAGTGCGGACGTTTCCCAGCCTGAGACCTGGCTCGAGATGGTCAGGGATCTTCTGCGAGCGGGGATCTATGAATCGGCTGCGAGGCAGGTCGAGAATGCGAGGTTCTTTTGTGCGGAGGATCCGATGATGCTCCATGTGACCCTTAGTCTAGGCCTCGATGCTCGAACGCTGCTCCTAGACGATCTTCAGGCGTCTCTGCTGCACGGCCAGATCAAGAGCCTCGGCTATCTGCCTGGGACGTGATCGTGTCAGACTTTCGGCTGGAAGTGAAACACTGCACACCGTGTGTAAGCAGAGTTACATGAGGGCACTGTTAATAATTGTTGCACAGGCTTGTAGAGTCGTTATGTGCAAAGTATAAAAGAAGAATCGCAATGGACGCAGTGGCTTTAGATCATTCGGCGTCAGTGGTTTGGGAACCGATTTATTATTTTGCCATAACTTAGCTCATCCGTAGGACTTATGTCTCCTCATCCCGCGCGGTAATTATGCGGGTGGAGCGGCTCCGCGCATAACGCATCTCAAAAATCTGAAGCTCATTTCGAGAGAATCTTAGGAGGATTTTTAGTTGAGAAAATTTAGTTTTACACCCCGAATTTGTCGGTCCCGAGTCCTGGTCCGGACCCGGTGTAGTCAAAATGACATCACTGCTTGCTTGCATGAGCGCATTCAAAGAAAATAATCTGACGACCTTGAGAAACATGTCCCACCCGATCTTCAGGGTGTCTGGCATACCGAACAGAAAAATTTAACCGCAAGAGATAAGTTTCATTTCAAGAGGAATAACTATGACGATTTTACATCCCGAAGTTGATAATGGCGCAAAGGAGGGGAATGTGAGACCGCTATTTCGATCTCTAATTTCATTTAGCTTCCTGTTTCTGATTTCGTTTGCATTCACCGCTTGCTCTGAGGACGACAAGGTTATCAATCTAACGAGCGCGCCACCGTCTGAAGCCGACACGGCAGCGGAAGAGGGGAAGGACGTCGATGCGGTCATCGAGGAAGGCGACGTCAGCGTCCCTGCTGCAAATGTCGGAAACCTTTCCACGCAGCTCGCGGCTGGCAGTCGTGTAAATATCCGCACGGTGCAGACTCTGACGCAGAACCCTTCGTTCCAGAGCAGCGTGCAGGGGATCGACACGTTCTCCGATACAGTGCAGATCAAAGTTCTCACCAGCGACGGCGCGGACATATCCACCCAGACTCTGGCAGAGCCGGCGATCGTCAGGGTGAAGTACAATAAAACGGCGATCACCGCGTCCGGAATAGCGGTCGAGAGTCTGATTCTTTATCAGCAGAAGGAAAGCGGAACGCTTGTTCCTCTCGTTTACGTTGCGCCCGGCGAGGACGACGTTCTTGCGAATCTGGTTGCCAACACGAATTTCACACTCGATGAAGAGAACGAATACGCGGTTTGCAAGGTGACTTCGTTCTCGTCATTCGTGCTCGGTTCCGCGCCGGAGATTGCGGCGTTTTCGGTCGAGTCGGTGTCGGTGACTCCGTCCATAGTCAACCAGGGTCAGAACGGCGTGACGGTCGACGTCAAGGTTAAGAACGTCGGAGGGGGAACGGTTCTTCTCGGCTCGAATCCGGTCAGCTTCGGTTTCGCAGCGACTACAGGCGCCACCGTCAGCGGAATCTCGCCGACGGCGGTGAGTACGAACCCGACTTCGATCAATCCCGACAAGACTCAGACTCTCAAGTATACGTTCAATTTCGCGAGCGACGCGACGGCTGGAGCGATTCAGGTCGACGTCGATTCCATTACCGGAACTGACAAGTTCAGGCAGCAGATCGGCGCGATCACGCAGACAGTAACTTCGACCGATGGCGCCACTACGCCGGGTCAGGTCGACGTCCGAATTCCGGTGACGCTTACCGTCACTGCGGTTGAGGTCGGAAGCGGCTTCACGGCGACAGCCAACCAGGGCGACGGCATCGACAACACCAGTTCTCTCAAGCTCACGGTCTACGTCAGAAACGACGGAACGAATTCCGCCAATACTCCCGCCGCGACGTTCACGTTCACGCTTGACGCGGGCGGTTCGAATGAGGCGGACGTAACGAGCAGCTACACCGTTACCGCGCAGTCGGTTGGCGCGATGCTCTTCCCTGGAGTCACGACTCCCCTCGTTTACAACGCTACGGTTTCCCGCACGGCCCGCAAGGGTTCGGTGACGGTGAATGCGGCTGTCACCGCAAACGACGGCCTCGACAACTCGCAGAAAACCGCGAACTCGACCTCCCTCGCGGCTGGTACGACCAAGCCGCTTCTTACGATCGCTTCGACGACCGGCGCGAACGTCGGAAGTCTTTCCGCGAGCTCGATGGTCAAGGGCCAAAGCTCCCATAGTGCGACGTTCTCGGTAGACGTGAACTCGAACTACGACAGCATCACCATCGCTGACGCTAACGCGTTCAGCGCTTCCTTTGCGGTCGGAAGCTCCGATGCGAGCAGCCTTTTCACGGGAGTCACTTTTGCGCGCGCGTCCGGAAGTTTCCCGGTCACGATTACCGCGGGATCGAGCGAAAACTTCACGGTCACGTTCGCCCCTTCCGTGAGCGTCGTTTCGGGCGCGACCTACACCATTTCGGTCGCACTCAATACTTTCAAGAACTCCGCGAACGATGACGTGCTCTCCGGCATGGGCGACTCGTCGAACTTCTCGGTGACGTCGCCTTCGATCTCCGCCGCGACGAGGACAAACGTCCCCGGAGATACGGTTCTTGGCGGCGCGGTGGTTTCGGGGGAACCGATTCAGGTGAGCTTCAGCGGTTTCAAACTGAGCGGAACCACGGACAACACAGTCAGCAATTACAGCATCACTTTCGGCGGTAGCGCGTCGTTCAATCCCTCTTCGGTCGACTCGGGCGCCGGCACGCTTACGTTTAACGCCCCGGCGGACACTGGAACCGGCGCGATCGTCATCGTTTACACCGGCGACGGCACTCAGACCGCGACCTCCAGCGCTAACGTCACGGGACTGATCGTTCCGACGATTTCGAGCGTCGTCAGCACGTCCCGGTCGAACGCAGACGTAACTAGCACGGGAGGAGCGTCCGCTGTTGGCGAGACCCTGAGGATCACCCTCACTAACTTCCCCGGACTTTCCGGACTTTCGAGCGCCGCGAATTTCCTCGCGAACGGATCGATCACCGTCGGCACGTACACCGTCGTCAGCGGAGACATCACGGGATTCAGCGCGTCGAGCGGAACGATTGACGTTCTGCTTTCGAGCAGCTTCGTTGCTACCACGCCTACTCTTCTCGTTACTCTCTACAGCCAGACCACAGGCGTGTCGCTTTCGTCGATTACAAGTCCCGCGATCTCCACTGTGCAGACCGTCGGCCGCGGCGCAAGCTCGACCGCGTTCAACTCGGGTTCGGACGTCGACGCGACCACCAACGCGGTAGGCGTCGGCGAAAAGCTACTCGTTACGCTCAATACCAGCGCGTTCCAGGGCGTTTCTAGCGCGACCGCGAGCGATTACACCGTCACTCTCGGAACGGTTTCAGTAACCGCGTCGTCGGTAAGCGCCACCGGATTCAACGTCACCGTGCCAGCGAGCACGACGAGCAACGTCCTTTCAGTCACTCTCTTAGGTCAGACGGGCACCGCGACTCTCAGCAGCATCACTAATCCGGTAGGCGGGATCACGCTCCGCACGCTCGACCGCGGTTCCGTGACGGACGTGTTCGAAACGAACGACGTCGACGCAACTTCGAACCCGGTCGGAGTCGGCGAAGAAATCGAAGTAGTCCTGAATTCCGCGAATTTCTCCGGAGTTAACGGCGCGACCGCGGCGAACTACACTGTAACGATCGGCTCCGCGTCGGTTACGCCGACGGTGAGTTCGACCGGATTCAAATTCACCCTGCCGGCGAGCGCGGCAGGTTCGGCGGTTTCGTTCAGCGTCAATCTTTTCGGACAGGCCGAATCCACTTCGTTTAACACGATTACGTCTCCTGCGAGCGGCATTTCCTTCGTCAGAACCATTATCAGAGGTTCGAGTTCGACGGCGTTCAACGTCGACGCGGACGTCAGCGCTCTCGCGAATCCGATCGGCGAAGGGGAGACGGTCAGCGTCATCCTGAACACGTCTCTGTTCCAGGGCGTCACAAGCGCGAATGCCGGCAATTACACCGTTACCTTCGGTGGCACCACGGCGACTGTTACCGCGACCACGACCGGGTTCACCTGCGCCATTCCGACTGGAGCGACGACGTCGGCGACAAACGAGCTGTCGGTCAATCTGTTCGGACAAACCGCGACCGCGACCCTTTACCAGATCACCGACCCAGCGTCGGGAACGCCGACTGTGACGACTACGGGTCGCACGACGAACGTCGACGCGTCTTCGAACGCCGTTGGCATCGGCGAGTCGATTTCGGTCGTCCTTTCGACCTCGGCTTTCCAGGGTCTTTCGGTCGGAACGAGCGCGGGTTACACCGTCACCATTGGCGGCCAGACCGCGACCGTCACTGCCACCACGACCGGATTCACGACGACGATCCCGTCTGGCGCTTCGTCGACTTCGATGTCCATTTCCTTCAACGGTCAAAGCGACACGTTCACGTTCAGCAGCATCACCACCGCTGGTGCAGGAACCTCGACTGTAACGACAGCAAGGGGTTCTGACGCGCTCACCACCGCGACCGGGCAAGGCGAAACCGTCTCCGTCGTCCTCGATACTTCGCTATGGTCCGGCGTGAACGGAGCCGCAAGTTCGAACTACACAGTCACCATCGGAACCGTTTCGGTAAGCGTCACGGCGACGACCACCGGATTCACTGCCGTGGTCCCGACCGGAACTTCGAGCAATGTGGTCGCGATCAATCTTTTCGGTCAGTCGTCGTCGATTACCTTGAGCGGCATCGTCGATCCGACGGGCGGAGTCACCTCGGTTATGACCACGGGCAGAAATACAAGTGTCAGCGCAGCCGCGAATCCGGTTGGCGTTGGCGAGACTCTCACCGTAGTCCTTAATACCGCGAACTTCCAGGGAGTAGCGACCGCGATCGCCTCGAATTACACAGTCACGCTCGGCGGAGTCAGCGTCACCGTTACTCCCGATGCGACGGGCTTCACCTTCGTCGTGCCCTCTGGAACATCCGGAACGACGCTTTCCGTCAATCTCCACGGTCAGACGGCTACGTTCAGCTTCAACGTAATCCAGACTCCGACCGGTGGCGTTTCCACCGTTCGCACTCTCAACAGAGGTGCGACCGCAGGCACGTTCGACCCCGGAACGGACGTCAGCGCGCTTTCGAACGCGGTCGGCGAGGGCGAAGTTCTTGACGTCACTCTCAGCACGTCGAATTTCGCGGGAGTGAGCACCGCGGTAGCCGGCGATTACACCGTCACGGTTGGCGGTCAGTCCGCCACGGTCACCGCGACCGCCACCGGATTCACTTGCCCGGTGCCGGACGGAACAACGAGCACGACCCTTAGCGTCAATCTTTACGGTCAGACCGCGACGGCGACTCTGAACCAGATCACCGACCCGTCAAGCGGCGTCCAGACGGTTCGCACCATCGATCGCGGCTCGGTGACGGGCGTCTACGATACAGGCGACGTCAACGCGGCATCAGCCGCGGTGGGCAAGACCGAGAATATCGAAGTCGTTCTCGATACTTCGAGGTTCCAGGGAGTCAGCCTTGCCAGCGCGTCAAACTATACCGTCACCATTGGCGGCACCGCGGTCGTAGTAACGAAGACCTCCACCGGATTCACTACTCAGGTTCCCGCGTCTACTTCAGATTCGATCCTGAGCGTGAATCTCTCTGGTCAGCTCGATTCGTTCACTTTCTTCAGCATCGTCAATCCCGACTCCGGGATTTCGACAGTCAGGACCCTCGGACGAGGCGCCAGTGCGACCGCGTACAACTCCGGCGTGGGCGAAGATGTCGACGCGACAGGAGCTTCCGTGGGCGAAGGAGAAAGCATCGAAGTCGTCCTCGACACGAACGAGTTCGCGGGCGTGGCGAGCGCTATCGCCGCGAATTACACGGTGACCACCTCGGGCGTCTCGGTGAGCAATCTCGCTGCGACCACCACCGGGTTTACGTTCACGGTTCCATCGGGCGCCGCGGCGGCATTCGGCGGCAACCAGAATCTCTCGGTGACTCTGTTCGGACAGACCGACGCGATCGCGCTGAGCGGAATCACGAATCCGACCGGCGGCGTCACCTCGGTCAACACCACCGGAAGAACCGCCAACGTAGACGCGACAGCAAACGCGACGGGTGTCGGCGAGACTTTCCAGGTCGTTCTTAACACCGGCAATTTCCAGGGAGTCGCGACCGCGATCGCCTCGAATTACACAGTTACGTTAGGCGGAGTCAGCGTGACAGTCACCGCGGACGCCACCGGCTTTACCGCCACGGTCCCGTCCGGAACTAGCAGCACGACCCTCAGCGTCAATCTCTTCGGACAGGTTGCTACGACGACTTTCAATTCGATCACGAATCCCAGCGGCGGAGTGACTACGGTCCGCACAATCGCTCGCGGCACCAACGTCGGATCTTTTGATTCGGGCAAGGACGTCAACGCACTCACGACCGCGGTCGGCGAAGGCGAAAGCATACAGGTCGTCCTTGACACCGCGAAGTTCAGCGGCGTCAACGGAGCGGTGGTTGGCGATTACACCGTCACCATCGGCGGACAGGCCGCGACGGTTACACCGGACGCGACGGGCTTCACTTGCCCGATTCCGGATTCCACTTCGAACGTAACGCTTTCCATCAATCTCTTCGGCCAGACTGCGAGCGCGACTCTCGCGTCGATAACCGATCCTGACGCCGGCGGCTCCGAGGGTCTTGCGAGCGCTTACACAATCGCTCGCGGATCGAACGCTTCGTTGTTCGATAACGGACTCGACGTCACAACCTCCGGAAACGCCATCGGCATCGGGGAATCCATTCGCGTTGAACTCGACACCGGCAAATTCCAGGGTGTCGCGAGCGCGCTTGCCGCCAACTACAGCGTCAAAGTCGGCGGCTCGGCTGGAACCGACGTCACCGGACTTGCGGTAACGAGCAACGGATTCACAGCGACTATCCCCGCTGGAACAAGCGGCCAGACAGATCTGTACGTCAGTCTTTACGGTCAGACTGCCACGAATACCGTATTCAATTCGATCACCGACCCAGGCGACAGCGGCGTTTCCGCGGTCGCGGACACCAGTTCCGGCGGTGACGACCTGAGCGGAGCCGGCGTGGGCATCGGAGAAAGCGTTTCGGTTACAATCGACACCGCGAAGATGCAAACCGCCAGCGCGTCCAGTTCGAACTTCAGCGTCACCATCGGAGGCAGCGCAGCGACAGTCACCGCGTGGTCCTCCCCGACGCTCACCGTCACGGTTCCGACTCCCAGCGCGGGAACGGATCTTGTGGTCGCGGTGTACGGTCAGAGCGATACATTCACGCTTAACAGCATCACCGATCCGGGCGCAAGCGGCATCACAGCGGCGGCGGATGTCAACTCCGGAACAGACGACCTTAGCGGAGCGGGAGCGGGTATAGGCGAGAGTATTACTCTCACCCTCGACGTCGCTAAGTTCAACGTCCACGGCGGCACCGTCTTCGGCGATTTCACCGTCACCATCGGCGGCGCCGCGGCGACGGAGACCGCGTGGGTTTCCCCGAACCTCACCGTTACTGTCCCGACGCCTTCGGCAGGAACGGACGCGGTGGTAACAGTTTATGGTCAGACCGACACCTTCACGCTCAATTCCATCACCGATCCGGGCGCGAGCGGAATCACCGGAATCGTCGATACGCAGTCCGGCGGGGACAACCTCGGCTCGAACGAAGTTGGCGTCGGCGAAAGCGTCGACGTCACTCTCGACGTCGCTAAGTTCCAGGTCCACGGCGGAACCGTCTTCGGCGACTTCACCGTCACCGTCGGCGGCGCTTCCGCGACCACCACCGCGTGGGTCAGTCCGACGCTCACCGTCACCGTTCCGACGCCTTCCTCTGGAAGCGACGTTGTAGTTTCGGTTTACGGTCAGAGCGACACGTTTACACTCAACGGAATAACGAACCCGGGGTCGAATGGCGTTTCCGCGGTTCTCGATAAGAATTCCGGTTCCCACAACCTGGCTTCGAACGCGGTCGCGCTCGGCGAGTCTGCGAATATCACTATCGATATTGGTAAGTTCCAGGTTTCCCCGGCGACTGTCGCGGGCGACTTCACCGTCACCGTCGATTCGCAGGCTGCGACCGTCAGTTCCTGGACGCAGCCGACGCTCGAAATCGTAGTTCCGCTTGCCGCAACCGCGGGAGCGAGCAAAACACTCAGCGTCACGATCTACGGCCAGAACGACACATTCACGCTCAGCTCCATCGTCGATCCGGGCGACACCGGAATCACGGCTGTCGTCGACGTCAACACGGGAGGCGATGATCTGGTCGCGGCTAACGACGCGTCGATCGGCGAAAGCGTCAAGGCTACTTTAGACGTCGCCAAGTTCATGGTCACGGGCGCAGCGATGGGCAACTTCACGGTTACCATCGATGGAAACGTCGCGACGGTTACCGCGTGGAGTTCACCTGACCTAACGGTCACGGTTCCCGCGGGGAGCGCGGGGAGCGCGGACCTCATTGTCACCATCTGGGGACAGACGGACACCGTTACCCTGAGCAACATCGTTACTCCGGCGATTGCGGGAGCGGTCGACGTCAACTCCGGCGGAGACGATCTCGCCGCGAACAACGCCGCCATTGGCGAGAGCATCAACGTCACGTTCACGAACTTCCAGTTCTCCACCGCCGAAGTCTTCGGCGATTTCACCGTCACCATCGGCGGCGCCGCGGCGACCACCACCGCGTGGGATGGAACGACGCTCACAGTCACGGTTCCGACTCCCACCGCGGGTTCGACCCTCAGCGTCTCGATCCACGGTCAGACCGCGACGCTTGCGCTTAACGGCATCTCCGATCCGGGCGCCACTGGAATTACCGGAGTGGTCGACGTCAATTCCGGCGGCAACGACCTCTCGTCGAACGGCGTCGGTATCGGCGAAAGCATCAACGTCACGCTTGACGTCGCGAAGTTCCTCGTCCACGGAGGCACAGTATTCGGCGATTTCACCGTCACCATCGGCGGCGCGGCAGCGACTGCCACCGCGTGGGTTTCACCGACTCTCACCGTTACGGTTCCGACTCCGTCGTCCGGTAGCAACCTTATAGTCACCGTGTACGGCCAGACCGATACATTCGCTCTTAGCTCAGTAACCGATCCAGGCGCAAGCGGCGTCTCAGCGGTCGCGGACAAGAACTCCGGCGCGGGCAACCTCGCTTCGACCGCGGTCGCGCTCGGCGAGTCGATAAACATCACCATCGACGTCACCAAGTTCCAGGTTCACGGCGGAACCGTGATGGGCGATTTTACCGTCACCATCGATTCGCAGGCCGCAACAGTTAGCGCGTGGTCCTCGCCGACGCTCGAAGTCGTCGTCCCCGCCGCGGCGACAGCGGGCGCGAGCAAATCTCTCAGCGTCACGGTATATGGACAGAACGACACGTTCACTCTCAGTTCGATCACCGATCCGGGAGATAGCGGCATTACCCTCGTCGCCGACGTCAACACGGGAACCAGCAACCTCAGCCTGGTGGGAATCGACACTCTCCAGGGCGAAACGATCAGGTTTACCCTCGACACCGCCAAGTTCCAGCTTACGGGTGCGGTATTCGGCAACTTTACCGTCAGCTTCGACGACGGCAGCGCCTCCAACGGCACGACAACCGCGTTCACCTTCGGCACCGGCGCTCTCGACGTCGTAGTTCCGAGTGACGCTTTAGGCCCGACTACCGTAAGTGTCACCATCTGGGGTCAGACGGACTCGATAACGCTTGATGAAGTGGTCGCGCCAACGCTGACGGTTACCGACGTCGATACGTTGTCGAGGTCGACAAATGTGGATATCGCGATGGGCACCGGCAACGAAGCGGTCGAAGGCGAAAAGCTCCAAATCACCGTCGATTCGACGGGCTTCCTCGATCTCACCGCGGCGGACACCGTCCAGGTCATCTTCTCCGATGACAACACCTTCACCGACGCGATAGATATCACAATGACTGGCACTGCGCTTACCGCGAGCACGCTTTCGGTGTATGCGCCGCCAGGAACCGGGGATTCAACCCAGGGATACATCCAACTCAAGGTCGTTGAAGGCGTTGATACCTACACCGACGATCAGCAGATCGAACCCATCGTCGCGCCGAATGTTACGGGTGTCACCGCTCCGAATCGCTCGGGCGCTCCTTCCGTCCTCGGCGGTGGCATCGGCGTCGGCGAGTCCATAAACGTCACGATCGACTCGACATTCGATTCGGGCGCGACGGGATTCGCAACTTCTGGCTACGCGCAGTCTGATCTGAAGGTCGTTCTGCAGACGCAAACCGTTGTCCTTACGGGTACGCCCGCCGACGCGGAGACCGTTGTACTGAATTACAGCGGTCAGACGCAGGAGACGTATACCTTCGACGCGACACCCGCCGCGGCGAATGACGTCGATACGTCGAGCGCTTCCGCAGCGACCATCGGAAACGTCCTTGCGGCGCGCATCAACGGCAATTCGGTCTTCGCCTGGGCACGTTCCGACGGAGCCGGCACTGTGAGGGTTTTCGTACGCGCTTCGATCATTTCAGGATCGAACGTTCTCGCGATCACTTCCACGGGCAACACCAACTTCACCACGACGTCTTACGCCGTGAACGCGACTGTGAACAGCCTTTCAAGCGGCGTAGTCAACTTCACCGCTCCCACTCCCGCGAGCGGCGGTTCGACCTACTCCATCGTGCAGTACGTGCGCGAGCAGGTCGTCGCGTCCGCGAACACAACCACGCTCATCACGCCGATCGCCTACCAGATCCAGACTTTGAAACGCGGAACCACGAGCACCGCGGCGGAATCCACGGGCGTAAGGGAAACCGCGACGATGACAATCGCCGCCAGCACCGCGCCGACGGATGCCGAAACTTTTGCCATCACGGACTCCGTCTCGTCAACCACGTACACTTTCGAGTTCGACGTTTCCGGTAACGGAGTGACCTCTGGAAACATTTCCATCGACGCGTCTTCGAGCCCGACAGGAACCACTCTCCGGGACCTCATCATAAGCTCGATCAATAATGACGCTGGCGCGAAGAAGATCTTCTACGCGTACTCGGCGTCCACTACAACCCTCGTCGTAACTACCGTGAGCACGTCGACCGCCCAGACCGGCGCTCTCGCCGAATCTTCGGGAGCCATCGCTTCCTGGAGCGTCGCGAACTTCGTCGATACCGCGGACGGCATCCACACCGACGACGTTTTCGCAGTGCAGCAGACCCAGGCCGGTTCCAACTCTGGCGCAGTCAACGGCTCCCGCAGGGTCGCGCAGGGCATCGCAGTCGGCGAAATCGTCGAGTTCGTCCTTTACGGAATGCAGGGAGTCATCTCCGGTACTGGAACCCCGAGCGTCACCTTTGGCGGCATCGCGGCGTCGGTGCAGGTTACGCAGGCGACGACTTCGAACATCGCAAAGGTCAAAGCCACGGTACCTGTTGGATCGCAAGGTAACGACGTAGCAGTCGTCCTTTCGCTTAACGGACAGAGCGTATCGAGCATCACTTTCGATACCATCACGGTCCCGACGATTCTCTCCACGGAAATCACGACCGGCCTGAACGTCGGAAGCGACGCAACCACCGCGCTCGTCAGTAAGGGCGGCGTGGTCAGACTACTCGTTTCCGGTTTCAACTTCAGCGTCACCGGCGCTACGAACGCCACCGCGACTATCACCACGGACACGTTCGCGAACCTTACCGACACCGAGACCTTCGTCCTTTACGACGGCGTTGCGGGCAAAAGTTATACCTTCGAAATCGACAAGGCAGGCGACGGCGTTACTGCCGGACGCGTGCAGGTCAATATTTCGGCGGATACAACCGCGGCGGACGTCAGCGCCAGAATCACCACCGCAATTAATTCTGGCGTCGGTTCTACTGGTGACACCCCCTCGACGGCGTTCAGCGCCACCGACGGCGCGGGCACCGTGACTGTGACCACCCTCTCGCAGGGTTCCGAGACCAACACCACGTCACAAAACACCGAGGCTTCCGCGGCCGGCGCGTTTGCGATCACTCAGTTCGCTTCGGGTTCCGGAGCGTTCACAGGTTTCACCGTCGGCGGCGGCGCGGACGCAGACTACGAGGGCGACGCGGTCAACCTCACAAACGTCAACGGAGCGCAGATTACCACTGTAGACGCCGCGGCGACTACAAGTACGCCTAACTCGTACTATATCGACCTCACGATGCCGTCGTCGACGTCGGGCGTCAACCTCCCGCTTAACCTCATAATCTTCGGGCAGAGCGCGGCGATCACTATCTTCGGCATCAACTCCAATCCAACCATCGCGACTCTTCGTACACTGTCCCGCGGAACCAACGCGACCACGTTCGACTCGGGCGAGAGCGATTCGAGCACCAACGATATCAACCTCTCCGATTCGAACACAGTTTGCCCCGGTGAGCTGATCCAGATCACCGTCGCTGACTTCGATAACCAGGGCGCGGCGCTTACGCTGAACAACTGGACGATGACCATCGGCGGCTGGAACAACGGAGGCAACAACAACTTCACCCAGCTCGAGGCCGACGACATCATCGATGTCGAGGACGCGGGCGGCACCGCTATAGCGCTCAACATCTACCTGGTCATCCCGTCAAACGATGCCGCGCTGATCAGTCAGAGCAACCTCGACATCACGATTCAGGAGACAGGCGCGAGCCAAAGCGCGGTCGCCAATTTCGGAGACACCTCGGCGCTGCTTTCAGTGACTTCAATCACCGACAAACTCAACGGAGCCGATGTCACAGCAGCGGCGACTGGATTTGCTCACGTCTGGGAGGTCGTCTTCGGCGGAGTGCAGGGAGTCGCAAGCACCGGTACTTCCACCACGGGCGGCGCGGTCAGCACCGGATTCCCGGTTATCTGGCTCGACCACGATAACGCGGACCAGGACTTGACCGACGCCACGGAACAGCTTGTTTCGACGACCGATACCGTTGTTTCCAGCATAACCGCTCAATCTGCCGGGACGTACAGGTTCCACCTGGACGAGGCGGACGCGGACCTTCTCGCGGGCGGTTTCAATGCCACCGCGAACGCGGTCGGAATCGCGTTCGAGTTCAACAAGGGTACGAACACGTTCGACAACAATGCCCTCACCTGGGGAATAAACCGTCTTTCCGCGGTGACGGATTTTGCAAACTCGGATGAAGACGCGGTAATCAACGACATCAACTACGCGCCTTACATCACGAGCATCGAAGTTCTCGACGAGACCGACGGGGATGGACTTCTTCCGATGACGGAAACGATTTCCACAACTACCGCTGATACAACTATCACCGCCGACGCGACCAACAAGATCGCGGAAGGCGAATACATCAAGGTCGGAGTCCGCGGTTTCCTGGATCAGACCAATGGCGGTAACTGGGTCGTAGCGAACCTCGACGTCTTCTTCGACGGCGTTGCAATCGACGCGGTGGCATCTCCTGCTCCCGCAACGAGCGCCACGATCGACGCCACGGCCTACGTATACGCGATCATAAGCGCAACCTGCACGGTCACTCAGGCTGAGGACATCACGGACATCGAAGTTCGGGATACCAACGCTACTCAGGACACCGGTGACAACAGCATCACCTACCACGTTAACGGTCTCGCGCCGAGCTTCACGTTCGACACGCTGACACGCGGTACGTCCGCCACCACGATGGATAACACAGGTCAGACCTGGGGCGACCTCGACGACGATACGACCGGAACGCTCGCGATAGGCGAGAAGATCCAGGTGGATCTGACAGACTTCCAGTTTACGTCTACGGGCGCGACCAATAATTTCACCGCGGCCGCGACGCCGTTCTTCAACATCAGGATCAACAATATCGACGTTGACGCGTCCGCCACGGACGAGGCTTACGCCACAAACGCGATCACATTCACGATTCCAGATCTTACCACGATAGAGGGTACGAGCGTTGCGTTCGACATCCAGTACGATCGTAGCGGCGAAGGCGCGGGAACTCCTGGGTATCAGACCGCGACAAGAACCGTCAATATCGTTCGTCCGTCGATCGCGTACCTGAGAACCCTGGAGCGTGGTCAGGCCGCGCTTACGGCGGACGATATGGCCGGTAATCCGGCGGCGCCAGCTACCTGCACGATCACCGTCGACACGTTTGCTAACCTGGGAGACGGTGAGAACGTCGTTCTGCACGATCTGCTCTACGCTCGGGACTACGGCATCGAAATCGATAAGGCCGGAGACGGAGTGACCGCGGGGTTCGTCGACGCCGACATTGTCGGACTCACGACGAATCTTGAAGTTGCAGCGGCTGTGACTACTGCAATCAACACTCTTGCCGCGTCCGACGGAGAGCGTCCTTCAGACGTCTTCATCGCGACCGACAACCTCGACGGCACGATCACCGTCACGCACAGGCGTCTCGGCACACCGCTCAACACCGCCGGCGAGAACACGGAAACCCTTGGAGGCGCGGGCGCGATCACCGATTTCGCCGGCGGCGAGGGATTCAGCACCGCTTCCGGCGGAGACGTCGGCGCACTCGTCGGGTACGATTCGACGACGCCGCCGAGCGTTCAGAAGGTCTACCTCGGTGAGACTTTCGTGCTTTCTCTCAGCAACTTCCCGGGATTCGATTCGACGCTCGATCCAACCAGCGCCGCGATCGATACGAGGCTCGTGCCGCAGATCGTCATCCGCGACGTCACGGGAACCGATTACCTCCCGATACCCCGTCATAATATTCGCTACTCGGGCGGCAACATCATCTTTACCGTGCCGAACGATACCAGCATCACCGACGGCGGCGGATTGAACCAGCTTTCGGTATTCTTGTTCGACACCGCGAACCAGACAAGTTCGCTGACGAACACCACTGTATCGAGGTTCGATCTCGATCAGTTCAGCATCACTCTTGCTGACGTCAATTCCGGAGCCGGCGATTCGTCCAATTTCAACGCCAACGAGCTTGTCAACCTCACGTTCCCCGCCGCGGGAGTGGACGCGTTCCTGGACATCGATTCCAACACTAACGCCACCCAGGCCGCGGAAGCGCAGTTCTGGGTTGGCGACGCGAACAGCTACGGCGTGGCTGTTGACAAGAACACCTACGCCCTCACCGCCGACGGCACGAGGACCGAGATGCGTCTCGATCTCCCGCACGGGATCGCCGCTTCCGGCGCTGGTTACCTCTGGGTGAACTGGAGGGGCATTGTCGGTCGTAGCGCGACTCAGCCGAACGTCAGAACGTTCAGCGCGTTCAGCGAATTCAGCTTCACCACCGCGGCGAACGATTTCGGTTATGGCAGCACGGTTTACGTGCGGGTTGGCACGGGCTGGACCGATCTGACAACCGCAGGCGCGGACGATATTCGCGTAACGTGGGACGGTCAGACCTACACTAACGCCGGTATCACCGTGATTGACGCGGATGATTTCAGTTTCGTCACGAACAGCGCCGATGCGAACGGTCCGATCATCGTCGAGGTCGATTCCTCCACCGATCAGGACTTCGACAGCGGCGAAGCCGTGGAATGGGCCGTTTCAAGGAGGTTCTACACCTGCCTTTCCACGACGGCCGATTACGACGGCGCGGTCGCAACCGGGGGCTTCAGCCTCGACGGAACTGGCGGCACGCCAACAACCGACGTCAACGATGAGGACGTTGCAGCGGTCTTCAACCCGACTACGGGCATGACCACGCTCTTCTGGATCGACGACGACGCCAACCAGCTAATGGCGCTCAGGGTTTCACCGGCGTCGGACGTTTCGAGGGTCACGAGGGACGCGAGCGACGCGACCTTCTTCCTGAAGAATGTCGACTCCGCCGCTACAGCGATCGCCTCCGCAGCCGCCTACACGGGTCACCCGACCGAAGCGCTTACCCAGCTTAGCTTCACCGAGGCGCCCACCGGACGTCTCGTCGAGGCCGCGCTGAACGTCGATAACCAGACGATTCTCGTCGTGTGGGTCGAAGCCGCTACAGGCGACATCGAGGGTGTGCTTCTTAGCGAAGACGGAACTGCGATTGCCGACACGGCTCCGCAGACCGTGGTCGATTACAGCAGCGCCAATATGGGAACGTACGACGGAACCTATGCCGCGGGTGAGAACTCGCTCAAGGTCGTGACGACGTTCACGCTCTACGACGGAACCGCGAACGACGCGAGCAACGCCCGCGTAGCCGCGAGCGGTAACAGCTTCCTTGTCACTTACAACAAAGCCGGGAGCAACGCAGTGTTCGGCACCGCCTACAGCGCGGATTCCGCCGATATGCTCAGCAACAACACTGATACCATCACAACACAGTGGGATCTGAACGCGCGCACGCCTTCGACGATTCTAAGCGACACAGCAGTCGGCTTCGACGAAGGCACGGCGCAGACGAATCTCGACATCGTGGGAGCTCTCGGCACCGAGAAGTACATCGTCATCTTCCGTGAAGAAACGGGACCGGACAAAGTCGAAGCCGCGTTCGTGCTCGATCCTTCCGCCTGGACTGCGCCCACGGACGCGCTCAGCGAACTCACTATCTACACCAGCACGGATGCTTCGTACACGCCGACGGTTTACGTCGGATATATGGACATCACCGACGATCACTTCCTGGTTTTCGTTGACGATGATTCCCAGGCCCAGGCCGGCAACCAGAACCAGGGAATCTTCGCGATTTCCGTCGCCGCTGGAACCGTGAGCGCTTCCGTCGCAGACGTGAGCGCGAGCGATACATCCTTTGCGGTGATCGGAATAGCGGGAAGCCAGGACATCAGCGCCAACGCCGACGGAATTATCTGCCTGCTCGTTCACAACGCCACGCAGGTGAAGGGTTCTCTGTGGGAGTTCCGCACCGGAAACACCATCGCCGGCCAGCCGGTCGAAGAGGTTAACGGCACGCTTTCGTGGGACAACTTCGCGGGTGGAACGGCCGACACGATCCGCTTCGTGTCCGACCAGAACGGCCAGTTCACCGCGGTCGCGTCTGGCGGTCTTACGAACACTGTCAACCTCCTCCACTGGACCGCTCGAAATCTGAACGGCGCCGATTGATCGACGCAGATTTGCTAAATCACGAAGGGCGGGTTAATCCCCGCCCTTTTTTATTTGGTGACGGTCTTTGGCCTAATGCTCCATTGGAAACAAAAGCCTTGATATGCCGGTGGTTTGGCTTAATGTGAAAGCGAACCCTCTTTGGATGAAATTCATTTGTCGACCGCGTCTACAGTCACCAAGCGAGTAAGCGCAGCGGGATTCAACCTGAAGGTGCTGATCGCGGTTTGCGTCCTTCAACTAATGGCGATGGTTTTTCTTGGCGCGAGGACCATCGGCTTTGGACGGGACGGCGCGCTTGTTTACGATTCGCGCTATGGCGACCCCGTCGCGCACGCATTCGACCGGAGTCTGGCGCACCTCACTTATTCCGCCGTGGCGAATCTGGCGATCGCGGAAAACGTCCCGTGGGCGCTTACTATTCTTTCCGCCGCGCTTGTTTCGTTTTCGACATTCGCGGCTTTGTTTATGTTCCGCGCGCAACTTGGGAGGTTCGAATTTGCCGCGATCGCGTCGCTCCTCGGCTTTTCGTTTCCGGTTCTGATGACGGGACTGCGCTATTCGGTCGACGCGCCGCTGATGCTTCTTGCGATTCTCGGCTACTTCGGCCTGCGCAGATTCGAGAGTTCCGGCGGAATCGTCTGGCTATTCGCAGGAGCGCTGTCACTTATGTTCGCGGTGGAGGAAGACATCCTGACTTTGCCGGTTGCGGGAATTTTTATCGGCTCCGCGCTACTTTCGCTGGTGAGGAGCAGGCGGCACGTCGGGATGGGTTTCGCGCTCGTTTTTGCGGCCATCGCGTTTGCGTTTACTTTTTCCGCGTCTGTGTACATTCTTGGCCAAAAATCGGAGAGTAGCGTCGATACCGTAGTCAGCGGGTCTATGGACCTCGGTTTCGCGGAAATGATTTTCGCCAGGCAGCTTCCAGCGGTTCATCAGGCTCTCGCGGCAGGTGAATCGCCTTTTTCCTTCGCGAGCGTTTCGATGATTGCATGGCTTTTCGTCATCGCGCTTCCGGCTGCGTTAGTAGCGCTTGCAGTTACTTTGCCACGAGTTGGGAAGAGCGCCGCCGGATCTGGAATTCTGCTCGCTGCGATACTTTTTCTCGTATTGCGGTTCATCCTGCGTTTTGGAGACGAAATAGTCGATCCGCTGCTGTTCGCGTTCTCGGTTATATTCTGCTCGCAGATCGTTTCCGACCGCGCGATACCTGCTCCTGGATTTTCGAAATTTCTTGCGGTCGCGTGGGCCGCGACGCTTGCGGTTCATCTTGCGCTCGGATTCCCGACGAAAGTACAGGCGCTCTTCGAAGGTATTGCGCGCGAAAGAAGCCGGAGCGATGTCGCGGGTTACAGCGCGCGCAGCGATCTGTTTTCCACCTTAAGGTTTCGTGATGGATATGTTTCGAGTTACTACCGTTCGTGTGTCGAAAACGGGATCGAACCCCTGGTGGAGCCGGACTCTGGGACGAGGTGGATGCTAATGTGGTACAAGGAGCTTCACAGGATGCCGGAGGATTCTGATGACGGCGGATGACGGCTTCGAGATAACGCTCGCGTCGAACGATTTCAGCAGGGAGGAAATCGAGGAATACGCGCGCGGCGCGAGCGAGACGGGCGAGGTCGTCAAGATAGGAAAGCGTTCCACCTGCGTTTTGCTACAAGTCGGGCGCAAGCCGCTTATGCTGAAGTATTATTTGAGATCGCCCTGGTTCCTGCCCGCGCGCTGGACGCGGGAACGTCGCGCGCGGAGGGCCTTCGAAAACGCGCTCGAAGTGCAGAAACGCGGCGTTGGCTGCGCGAAGCCCGTCGCGCTTCTGATCGGAGGTTCGATCTCCTCGGCGATATTCGAGTTCATAAGCGCTCCCGACTTTTGTTCGCAGCTTAGGGGGCTTAACGCGGAAGGCCATAGCAGCGCGAGTCCGCTCGTTTCGAGCTTTGGGGCGTATCTGAAGCGAATGATGGACTGCGGCGTCTTTGTGCGCGATACGAAGCTTTCGAACTTCATCGCGAAGAACGATGGCGACGGCTGGAATTTTTTCCTCGTCGATTTCGACGGTGTGAAGATCAGGAAGAAAATTTCTGAAAAAGAGCGGATACAAGCCGTCGAAAGGGTCTGCCGGGATCTTCGAGAGATTTCAGGTGGGCGTGAAATCGTAGACGCATTCACGTCGTCCGCGCGATAGCTGACGAAAGTGTTTTTGACTTAGGACTCGTAAAACAATAAGTCGTACAAAATCGCGCTCAGAGTTGCGTTAGGTTCGCATTGCGCGAGGAAGCCAAACCGGAGGCATAGCTGTAGTTCCGGTGAGGATTTGGCGACCAAGAGCGATGCGAAGATGGCGTGAATATGGGATGCGAGATGTATTACTTATTGTTTTTCGAGTCCTTAAGCCTGAATTGTGTTAGAAAGAAAGTCTCGAATTCGCAACAGATTTACAGGACGAACAATGAAACACCGGGTACTGCATGCATCGGCAATTCTTTTCGCTGTGGCGATTACAGGTTGCAAGCCGGACATGAAGGAATACGACGACAAGATGGCGGCGCTGGACGCGAAGGTCGCGGAGGAGGCGCGGAATCGCGAGAGTTCGGTCGGCGCGCTTACAGAGGACGTCGCGCAGCTTCCAAACAAGGACGATCTCAGCGCGGTTTCGTCTTCCGCGGCAAACGCGATGGGCAGCGTAGAGAACCTTCGACAGGACGTGTCCCGGCTGCGGCGCGAGCTTGACGATGCGCTCCGCACGCTGGACGCTTCGCAGAAAGAAGCATCGGAACTCGCGGATAGGCTGACGACGGCGACGAACGACCTCGCGATGCTCAGGCAGCAGATGACGCAGGTCGCAAGCAGGCTGAGTTCCGGTGGCGCGCAGGCCGGGCGAGGCAATCCGGGAGGCGGGAACCAGAGCGGCGGGAATCAAAACCAGGGCGGCGACGGGCAATGGAAGCCGGAATCCATCGAGGAAGTGAGGACCGCGCTCGGACTCACGCAGGAGCAGATCGATCTCTTCGAGGACGTCGTTTTCGATCATCAGTCGGAATTTGCGGAAGCGCTTTCGAAAGCGCCGCCGGGGCAGGAGCCGATGGTCGATCAGATTCTGCGGCTAATGTACACGCAGCAGCCGGCCGGCGCGGCTCCGGCGGGAGAAACGCTTGGTCGTCTTTTGACAGAGAACACGGTCCCGGGCACGACGAAAACGTTCAGCGAGTACCTGGGCGAACTCGAGCAGACGACTTACGCGCGGTTCTCGGACTTCCTTTCGCCCGAGCAGGTGACGACGCTCCGCACGCGGAGAATCGATCTTCCGGCTGTTCCAGTGAAGGATTCTCCGACGCAGAAACTTTTTGGAGAGTCCATCGCGCGGATCACCAGCGGCGGTTGACATTCCGGGCGGCTGACTTTCCGGTTACGGGCGGACGGGACGACCGCTTCGGGTCGGGGTCTGCTGAGGCGCGCTATTCTGGAAGAAGTCGATCGTCTCCTCGTATTCGTCCGCGCGTTCGGAAAGGGTCTGCGAAAGTTCGTCGAACTTAGCCGAAATCTCCGCCGCGATTTCGGCGGATTCCCTCAGCTTTCGGTCGTCGAGGTTGCTTTGCAGGTTCGCCTGATCGTTCTGGACTTCGTCTCTCAGCGTGTCGATTTCGACGGTCGAGCGGGAGAAGAATTCCTCGAGGATGTCCGTCTGAATTTTGTCCGTCAGGTACTGTGCCGCGGGGAAGGCGGGCTTATTCCTCGCGACGTCGAGCTGAGTCTGCATGTTCTGATTCTGCGTCGTCAGGTTGTCGATGCGGGACATCAGCTCGGCTATCTGCCGCTGGGTTTCGGTTTCCTGAGGCGACGGGGCGGGGGGCTGTTCCGCAGTCGGTTCCGACGGTGGTGGCGGTTCCTCTCCGCCGAAGCCGAGGAGTGAGCAGCCGGCTAACTGAGTGGCGGCGATAGACAAAATGAGAGCAAAGATGATTTTGTTCATAGTTCGACTGATCTTGGTTTGAATTGGCTGATGGATATTTGAAGCGCCCATGGAATCAAAAAGATTGGACAATAGCCCGCATTTTATTCCGCCCATCATGCTTTTTTGAAGATGCAAATTGAAGTCAAAAGCAAGTAATTTGAAGGCGACGGTCTTTGGCGTCTGCCGGATAAGGGGCCTCAAAATAATAAGTCATACATCTCGCATCTCGTCTTTACGCCATCTTCACTCCGCACTCAGTCGCAAAATCCTCACCGGAACTATAGCTACGCCTTCGGTTTTGCTTCTTCGTGCAGAGCGAACCTGACGAAAATCTGAGCGCGATTTTGTACGACTTATCACTTTGAGTCCCCTAAAGCGTGGAGACGATCAGATTGCAAAGCAATGATCGCTTCTCGCGGGCGTCCATCGACTTTTGTCTCAGTTCTATTTGGGGTCTTTTGAAATCTGCGGCACTCTTCGTTTTCTTGGTTTCGAAACGAGTTTTCGCGTGGATTTTGCTTCAGCTTCCCTGATTGCGGCAATAATTGCATCCAAGTTGTTGCCATATTTTTTTGAAAGAGCTTCCCGATTTCTCCAGACTTCTCTAATGATTTCGTCACTCATCGTTCTCCCCCATCAATTCTTCAGGAGTACATATTTCCGGAAGTCGATGTCCTAAACTATAACACAATTCTCTCACTTTTGGTTTTGTAGACGGATTATTGATGTGCTTGCAATTCCACGTCAGGAGTAAATCCATTTCATACACCGAAGCTATGGCGAGATGAAGGCAGTCGTATTCCGCATTGACGGGTAGAATTTATCGGCGAGTAACATAGAGGCGAGTTTTCTAGCGTCTTCGTTTAACGATAGTGACGGGATTCCTTCCAACAACTCTAAGCGTCGCTTCGCGACAGCATTATCGCCTTGCAGACATTCCAAGGATACTATCTCTGAAGTGAATAGTTCGTATTCGTCCTTGTGATTTTTCCAGAATTGATTCGTTTTTGCCTGCGCCGCCGCTGCCCAAATATCCTTCGATGGTCTCGCCGCGAGGTAGCTGATAATCGATGTCTCGATGTAAATGCTTTGCTTGTCCATCTATCGATCAAGCTCGCCCGCGATGACGTTGATGCTAGAAAGGCACGCGATCACATCACTGATCATGTGGCCTTCCACCATCCTGTGGAACGCCTGGTAGTTAAGAAGGCTCGGCGGGCGGACGCGGACGCGGTAGGGGACCGCGGTGCCGTCGCTGATCAGGTAGAATCCAAGCTCGCCGTTCGGGGCTTCCGTCGCGACGTAAGCCTCTCCCTTCGACGGCACCGGACCATGACCCGGCATGACTCCCTTGAAGTGATGGATCAGTTCCTCCATCCTCGTGTAGACGAGTTCCTTGTCCGGAAGGGTCATCTTGAAGTCGTCCAGCAACACTGGTCCGGGCTTCAGCCTCGATAGAGCCTGTAGAACGATTTCGAGGCTCTGCCTCATCTCCTCGATCCGGACTTTGTAGCGCGAATAGACGTCGCCTTCCTCGCGTGTCGGGATTTTGAAATCGAAAGTTTCGTATCCCATGTACGGGAAGTCTTTGCGGACGTCGTAGTCGACTCCCGAGGCGCGCGCGACGGGGCCGGTGATTCCCCAGCGCTTGATGTCTTCCTTCGTGAGCACTGAAATCCCGCGGGTGCGATCGAGGAAGATGCGGTTCTTTGTGAGCATGTACTCGACTTCGTCGAGCTTCGCGGGTAGGTCGGCGCACCACTGGATGATTTCCTTGTCCATGCCCTCCGGCATGTCGAACGCAACTCCTCCTACGCGGGTCCAACTCGTGGTGAGCCGCGCGCCGCAGAGGGCTTCGAACATGTCGTAGAGCCTTTCGCGCATCTCGAAGGCCCACAGGAAGACGCTGAACGCGCCCAGGTCCATTCCCTGGAGTCCGACGCAGACGATGTGGTCGGCGATGCGCGTCAGCTCGCAGAAGATCACGCGGAGCAGCGTCGCGCGTTCCGGCGCTTCGATTCCGTATATCTTCTCCGCGGCGAGCGAGAACGCGACGTTGTTGCATATCGGGCTGAGGTAGTTCATCCTGTCGGTAACGGTAACGAACTGGTTGTAGCTGCGGTGCTCGCCGAGTTTCTCGAAACCCGTGTGCAGGTATCCGATTTCGGGATCGACGCTGACGACAGTCTCGCCGTCGAGCTTGATCCGGAGGCGCAGCGTCCCGTGGGTTGCTGGATGCTGCGGCCCGATGTTGATCTCCATCAGGTGTTCGCCGGAAGCCTTTGTCGGGATGAGTGTGCTTGTGGTCATAGTCGGAGTCAGGGTTTTTAGGTTTTCGGATTAGCGATTGGTTTCGATTTTTCTGGAATTTGACTATCGAAACAGCCGACTTGAAACGTTGTTCGAGCCATCGCAGGGGCGGAACTCGATTATCGTTCCGCGGCTTGCGGCCTTCGACACAAAAATGAAAATTCACTCTTCGGAAGGAGCTTCGTCCTCCTCGATTTTCCTGAGTCTGGTTACGAGCAGCCGAATAAGGTCCGTGAAGCCCTCGCCGGTGAGAGCCGAAATCGGAAGAGCCTTTTTTCCTGTGATTTCTTCGAAACGCGCGAGCGCGTCCATCGAACCCGGCTCGTCGACTTTATTAACCACAAGCAGCGTAGGTTTATTCGCAAGAGTTTCGGAATGCATCGCAAGTTCGCGCTTGATCTGAAAATAGTTCTCCGCCGGGTCGCTTCCGTCGAGTGTTACGAGTTCCACGAGGTGCACGAGTATGCGCGTCCTTTCGACGTGGCGGAGGAACTTGTCTCCGAGTCCCCTGCCTTCGTGGGCGCCTTCGATAAGTCCGGGGATGTCCGCGATAACGAACGTGAAGTCGTCTCCCGCGTCGACGATTCCAAGCACTGGTGAAAGCGTCGTGAAAGGATAGTCCGCGATTTTCGGTCTCGCGGCGCTCAGCCTCGACAGCAGCGTCGACTTGCCAGCGTTCGGTTTTCCGATAAGCCCGACGTCGGCGATGAGACGAAGCTCGAGGCGGATTCTTCGGCTTTCGCCGTTTCCTCCGTCGGTTTTGTGTCTCGGGGTCTGGCGGGTCGGCGACGCGTAACTCTTGTTGCCGCGCCCGCCAGCGCCGCCCTCCGCTACTACGCATTCGTCGCGATCGAGTTTCAGGTCGCGCAGAATCAGGTTCGTGTCGGCGTCGAAAACGATCGTTCCGACCGGGACCGGGATTACGATGTCCTCGCCTTTGCGACCGTCGCGATCGTTCGACTCCCCCGGCTTTCCGGGCTTTGCCTTGTAGTGCCTTCCGTCGTTCAATTTGATCAGGGTCCGAAGGCCTCGCTGCGCGCAAAGGATCACGCTTCCGCCGTGCCCGCCGTTTCCGCCGTCGGGACCACCTTTCGGCTTGAACGCATCCCTTCGGAGGGAAGAGCATCCGCTGCCGCCCTTTCCGCCGGAGACTGTAATAGTTAGTTCGTCCTTAAACACGCGAGGATTCCAAGAGACCAGAAATGAAGTCTGAAATCGTCGCGGCAATTAGAATAAGTCGATCAGAGTTTGGACAGGAGCTTCTTGAATTCTTTCAAATCCTTGGATTGTCCAATAAACCTCTGGACTTTGTGAACGGTTTCAACATCGCGTATTTCTCTGATTTTCTGAATGAGTTCGTCCGCGTCCGGACCGAATCTGAGATTTATGGAAAAAACCAGCCCGTTCAGTTCGCCTTCGAGTTCGCCTTCGAGCTTGCCTTCGAGCTTGCCTTCGAGCTTGCCTTCGAGCTTGCCTTCGAGCTTGCCTTCGAGTTTGCCCTCGAGCAATCCCTTCGCGTATCGTTCGTCGAGTTCCTTTTCGAACCAGGTCTTTGCCATATTTCGTCCTTCTCCAGGAATTTTATCCTCGATGATCCGCACAAGGTCGCGTTTTGCCATCCTCATCCCTTGAACTGAGTATATCATGGGAGTTTTGAACTCATGTTCAAGTTCGTCGCCGGTCATTTTTTCGATTTCTTTTTCGAATTCGCCCAGTGTCAAATTCCAGGCGATTTCCAGATCCTGCTTGTTTCCGGCTTTGAGCAGTCTAAGTCCGAGCCTGAGCGGCAGAATGCCTTTGATCGATTGAAACGAGTCGCGGACGAGGTCGACCACCTTGTACCTAAAATTCACGCCGAATTCGCGAAGGAACTCCATTCCCGGCGGAACGGCTATCAGGTCTATCAGATTAGTCGGTATGTCCCACTCCGTTTTCCCGTGATAGACGATCGCCGGGATGACAAGCTCTGCCTTGTCACCCTCTTTTTTCACTCCTTCGGAGAGTTTCCAGTATATCGGAGCGAGATAGTTCAGAATCTGGAACGGCGCACGACGGGACTTGCCGCTTTTATGCTCGAGTAGAAGATAAACGAACACTGAAAGGTCTTGCAGCCTTATCCGGAAGAAGGAATCCGATTTTCTGCCTTTCAGATCGTCTCCGGAGAGAACCGTGTCGAGAGGAATCGCTTCGATCTTCACGTCGGCGGACTTGAACTCGAGGTATTCGACAAGAAAACTGATAACACACGCGATTCTGGAAAATATCCATCTGAAGTACGCGTCGTGGGGATGTGTGAGAATCGAGACTTCGTCGTTCTTCATTTCTCCGTCTTCATTCCATTTTCTTCAGCGCGGCGTCGATGATGTCGTCCACTCTGGATTTATCCTGCGCGGGCTTTGCGCTCGAATGCGGTTCGACGTCGTGTGCGATGACCTGTGCGGGCTTAACGAGCATCTTGTAAACGAAGAAAACTCCCGTCAACACCAGACCGAGCGCGACGACGGCGATCATGACCACAGTCGACGCGGGCGTGTCCCTTATGACGATCGTTGCGCCGAACCCGCCGAGCAGCCCGCGTCGGACTTCCATCTCGTTGGTATCGCCGCGGATGTTGTACTTCGCGAGCCAGGCGTCGACTTCGGGCGCGCTTTCGCTATCGAGGCCGAATTCGATGGCGTGTTTCACCTGATCGTCGTCATAGCTCTTCCCGCGGAGGAAAGTCACCGCGTATTTGACCGTGTCTCGCGCGGTGCAGTAGTGCGGGCAGCTACCGACCGGAGAACAAGTGCAAAGGCACTGGAAATCATAAAAGATCGGATCTTGCATCAAATCCGGGTTCTGAAGCTCCACCTTACCGGACGCTGCGTGATCGTGACCTGTATGATCTTCGTGTGTTTCCGAGTCAGTCCCCGCTTGTTGTGCGACAAGCGAAGGCGAAACTGCGAACGAAATCGCTAAAATCGAAATGACGATGCCGAGACTTTTCATATTAACCCTCCACGTTCTTCGTTAACTTTAACAGCAGCCGCCCGAAATTTCATCCGACGGGACAATTTTGTGGTCCGATGGTTGCGCTTCCGAAAAGCAACTGCGCATTAGGTTGTCGTTTCCTTTCATACTTGGAAAGTGTCCCTGCGCCAGTTATACTTAGAAACTATCGTGGGCGCCTGGGACCGCGGACGTCCTCGTCCGCAAAAGCCGTCAAACGTCTCATTTGACGGCTCCGAATTATCGATGTCGTTCGCTTGAGATAGTTTCTTAACCCCTCGTCACCACCTTCATAAGTCCTTCCCGAAAATCGTAAATGCCGACACTCGACTGGATTGGTAAAAAAGCGGTGGTTGGGCACCACAGGCAAGTACCTTATCACCTGCTGCGCTGCGACCGGGAGCTATCCGCCGGCGATGCCGACGCCGGCAACCTGCTGGTGCAGGGGGATAACCTGCTGGCACTCAAGGCCCTGCTGCCCTACTACGCCGGCAAGGTCAAGTGCATCTACATTGATCCGCCCTACAACACGGGGAACGAAGGGTGGGTCTACAACGACAACGTGAACAGCCCGGAAATCCGCCAGTGGATCAGGGCGACGGTCGGCAAGGAAGGCGAAGACCTGTCCAGGCATGACAAGTGGCTGTGTATGATGTACCCGCGCCTGGCCCTGCTGCGCGCCTTCCTAGCCGAAGACGGGTTGATCTTTGTCAATCTCGATGACACTGAAGCTGCAAGCGCGCGCCTTGTATTGAATGAGCTTTTCGGGGCGCGGAACTTCCTGGCGGCAATTTCATGGGAGAAGCGGTACACGCGCAGCAACAACGCAAAGCTCTTTTACTCGCTCAAAGACACGATCCTTGTCTATCGACGGACAGAGGCGGTGCGTGAGTTGAAGGAGCCAAGAACAGACAAAGCCAACTCGATATACAAGAACCCGGACACTGATCCGCGTGGACCATGGACATCATCTTCCTACGTCAATCCTGCAACGAAGGCCAAACGGCCAAACCTTGTCTACCCCATCACTAACCCGAATACAGGCAAGCCCGTTGAACACCCGACGCACGCATGGAAGTATGAATACGCAGAGCATCAGCGCCATGTTGCGGAAGGCCTGCTTTGGTGGGGCAAGAAGGGCAATGCAAAGTTTCCGCGCCTCAAGAACTTCCTTCCTCCCGGCGAGTCCGGGGGACTGGTGCCCGTAGATATTTGGTCCCACGGCGAGAGCGGAACGACAGATGAAGGCGGCAACGAACTGAAGGACATCTTCGGTAGTGCCGTGTTTGATAATCCCAAACCAACGCGGTTAATCCGACGCGTGATACAGCTTGCGGCCAATGAGAATTCGATCATCCTGGACAGTTTTGCCGGGAGCGGTACAACGGCCCATGCAGTGCTCGCACAGAACAAGGCCGACGGCGGGAAGCGCCGATTCATCCTTGTAGAAATGGACGAAACGATATGCCGGGACGTGACGGCCCAGCGCATCCGCAAGGCGATTGAAGGCTACGGGGACACGGCTGGCCTGGGCGGCGGTTTCCGTTTCTGCAAGCTTGGCGCGGCGCTGTTTGACCCTTCCGGGGACATTGCCGGCGAAGTGCGCTTCCCCGACCTTGCCGCCCACGTCTTCTTCACCGAAACCGGCAACCCGCTCCCCAAGCGTTCCGACGGCAAGACGCCGCTGCTCGGCGTGCATCAAGGCAAGGCGGTGTATCTGCTGTTCAACGGTGTGCTGGGCGACAAGCGGCCCACCGGCGGCAACGTGCTGACGCACAGCGTGGCGGCGAATATTCCCGAGCATCCTTCGGGCGGAGGTCTGCGGGTAGTGTACGGAGAGGCCTGCAAACTTGGCGCGAAGTCTCTCGAAGGTTATGGTATCGTATTTCGGCAGATTCCTTACCAGCTTAAGGTGGACTGATTATGGCGGAACTTACGTTAAAGGAATACCAGCAGGAATCGCTCGACGCTATCGCGCGGTTTTGCCAGTCGGTGAAAAAACATGTGGACGCTGGGTCCAGCCAGCCCGTTCACGAGGCGTACTTTGAAGAAACGGGCAGACAGTACCATGAAATCCCGCAACTTTCCGGAGTTCCATACTTTTGCTTGCGCGTGCCGACCGGGGGCGGAAAGACGCTGGTCGCCGCGCACGCGATCGGCGTAATTGCGAGGCATCTCGGACAAAGCGAGTACCCGCTTTGTCTTTGGGTGACGCCTTCAACCACCATTCGGGACCAGACGCTTCGCGGACTTAGGAACCGGGAACATCCGCTGTACGCGGGACTCAGGGAAAGCCTTGGGGCGTCGATTGGCGTCTCTATCCTCACGCTGGAGGAAGCGCTTTCGGCAAGCCGCGCGATGCTTTCGAACAGTGCCACGATTGTCGTAACGACAATACAGAGCTACCGTATTCGCAACGAAAAGGGCGAGGAAGACAAGTCCACACGCAAGGTTTACGAGGACAACGGCTACCTTATGGATCACTTCGCCAACCTGTCTGCGTTGGCCAGCGAACAGCTCGCGGATGGTACCGAGCGCACGGTTACGCGCTCTCTTGCGAACGCGATGAGTTTAAGGGGACCTATCGTAATCATGGACGAAGCGCATAACGCAAGGACGCGGGTTTCGTTCGATTCTCTCTCGCGTTTCGGACCTCTCGCGGTACTGGAGCTTACCGCGACTCCAAGTCAAAGGCATGATCCGTCGAACGACGAATACGCAAGCAACGTGCTGCACGCGGTTTCCGCGCTGCAACTAAGCCGCGAGGGGATGATAAAACTGCCGATAGAACTCGAATCCCGTGGCGACTGGATCGACGTTCTTGCGACGACGGTGGAGCGGCGGACCGCGCTCGAAAAACGCGCGCGGGAGTGGGAGGCCATCGGCGGCAGATTCATCCGTCCCATCGCTCTCATTCAGGCGCAGTCAAGGAACAAGAACCGCGAAACGCACACGGTTGACGCAATAAAAACAGCGCTGGTGGAACAACTGAAGGTTCCATCGGAGCGCGTTCGAATCGCGACAGGCGACCAGGACGAACTTGGCAATGAGGATCTTGGCTCGAAAGACTGTGTGGTCGAGTACATCGTCACCGTGGAGAAGCTGCGTGAAGGATGGGACTGTCCGTTCGCCTACGTTCTCGGCTCCGTTGGAAACGTCGCCACTGCCACCGCGGTGGAACAATTGCTTGGCCGCGTACTCAGAATGCCGAATGCAACCCCGACCGGCGTCGTCGAACTCGACCGGGCGTATGCGATAGTTCAAAGCAAGGACGTCGCCGAAACCGCGAGAAGCCTTGGAGACACGATGGTGAAAAACTGCGGCTTCGACGCAAATTCCGTCCGCGATGCTCTGCGCGTCCACAGCGATGAAAAGACCCAGGCGAAGATTTTTCCGATCGGCGCGATCCCACTCTCGAATCCGCTGGCATTCGGCCTTCTTCCCACCTCGCTTGAAAACAAGTTGAAGTACAACGAGGAAGCGGAATCGCTCCATATTGTAGAGGAATTGACCCGCGAGGAAACAATTATCCTTCGCGACTCGCTTCCTGAACAGAAAAGCAGGGACGCGGTGGAAGATTATTTCGCCAACTCGCGCGCGGTAGGCGTTTCGCCAAAGTCCATAGACAACTATGCCCAGCCGATTCGAATGCCGCAACTTATCGTTCGCGATAACGACAGAAATTATCTTTTCGAACCGCAGGAACTGGATGAGTTCGTGTGGAATCTCGGCGGATGTGATTTCCGGTTGAAGGAATCCGAATTTTCCTCGGAACCAGGCGTTGGAAAAAAAATCACCTTGGGTATTTCCCGTCAGGGCGGAATGCTTTATGGCGGAGTCGAAGCGGTGAGATCAAGACAATTGACGCTCGCTTTCGAAAACCGGGACTGGTCAAAAACCGAGGTAGCGAAGTGGCTGGACACGGAACTCAGGAAAGGCGGCTCGTTCATTGGGTTGACCAAATCCGAGTCGCAACCCTGGTTTCTTCGCGTAGTCGATTTCCTTATCGCGGAGCGCGGCGTGGATATCAGCGTGATTGTTCGAAAACGCAATGAACTTGCAAACGTGCTTCGCGATAGGCTCGCCTCGCACGGCCGCGCGCAAATTCGAGCGGCCACCGAATCGCTTTTTGGCAACCTCTCTCCGCGCATAATCGAAACTTCGTGGGAATTTCCTGTCTTGCTTGAGGAAGAAAAATACGCGCCTTATTCAAGGTACAAAGGCAATTTCACCTTCAAAAAACACGCTTTCGACGCGATTGGCTCGTTGAACGGCGAAGAAGAGCTTTGCGCCAAACACATCGACGATCATCAAAGCGTCACGCGTTGGCTGCGCAACATAGAGTCGGAAAGCGCCGGCGGTTTCAGCCTGCCGCTTTCACCTAGGCGATTTTTCCCAGATTTTTTGGTGGAGCTTTTGGGTAATCGCGTCGCGATCGTCGAGTACAAAGGCCGGCATCTGGCCGAAAATTCTGAAGAACTCCACAAAAAGGAAACTGGTGAACTATGGGCATCCCGTTCGAATGGCTCTTGCGTTTTCGGGTGGATCGTCGATAAGAACTGGCGCGAACTGGACGAGTTTCTTCGGTTCAGATGTTGATCTCTCGAAGTAGAGGAAGCGCGAACCAGCCTCGTCAGTGAATGTGTACTTCCGCCTTTGCACTTCCATCGGGTTGTGTTATGATCCCGTGAACGTTTCGTGAATTTCCACGCCCCTTTTTCAAATAACAGCTCGATCGTCTTCTGAGAGGACCTTCAATGTTCAAATCGTTACAGCTTCTCGGCGCGATGATAATAATTCCGCTCGCCGGGTTTTTCGCGCTTTTCGGCGGGCAGGAAGAGGAGCGCGAAAGCTTCGTCTACGCCGAGATGCAGAGCCTCGAAACCCTCGACCCGGCGATGATGACGGGCGTCGCGGAAGGAAGAGTCGCGCAGGCCGTGTTCGAGGGACTGACGACGTACCATCCGGAGACGCTTGCGCCGCTTCCCGGGATGGCGACGTCCTGGGACGTCAGCGAGGACGAGCTTACGTACACCTTCCATCTTCGAAACGATCAGGTCTGGACGTGCAGGGGATACGATCCCGCCAATGGTTCGGCGGAGGGGTTTCCCGCGGGCACTGGCGATCCCGTGGTTGCGGGGGATTTCATTTTTGCGCTCGAGCGAGTCCTCGATCCGGAAACCGCGTCGCAGTACTCGTACATGCTCTATGCTATCAAGAACGCGATAAATTACAACACGATGAAGATGGAGATCGAGTTCGCCGAAGTGCATCGAAGTGGAAGCGAGGCGGTAATTTCGAAGGCGGACCTTCTCGCCAAGTTTCCACCGGGAGGTGACGTCGACGCGGGTGACGAAAACGCCCTCCGCGAGTTCCTGAAAAAGAAGGCGACTAATCTCCCAGGCGACGCGCTTCTAAAAGCCGACCCTGCGTCCAACGAAAGCGCCGCGGAAGAAAACTCTGCGGAAGAAGCGACCGCGGAAGAGATTGCGCCCGCAGCGGTGTTCGATCCGATTTCGTGGGACGAACACGGAAACCTCCACATTCGGCTGGCCGACGACAAAAGCCTCGCGGTCAAGTTCCTGAAGCTCGGCCTCGATGCTCCGGACGACTACACACTTGTGATCCATCTCGACGCGGTGACGCCTTACTTCCTCGACATCACGAGTTTCTCGACCTGGCTTCCCGTGAATAAAAAGTGCGTCGATACGTACGGAGACAAATGGGCGATCGTGAACAACATCGTCACCAACGGTTCGTACCTCTTAGCCGAGGACTTCTTCCAGAACAAGATGGTTCTGAAGCGAAACGAGCTTTACTGGGACAAGGAGCACGTCCGCAGCGAAAGCATCGGCGTGCGGATAATCGAAGGCGAATCGACGCAGGTAAACCTTTACTGCGCCGGGGAGATCGACTGGCTGAACAGTCTGCCGCAGGCGCAGGTGCCGGTGTTCATCGCGGCTGGCAGGGATACGGCGTACGCTGGCGCGACGAGGCCTTCGAAAGACGATGTGCCGGAGACTCCGGAATTCAGGAATCCTCTGGACCCCGGACTCGATACGAATCCGAACTATGAGGGATTCATGCGCACGCCTTACCTCGGAACGTACTACTATCGCTTTAACGTCACGCGCAGGCCATTCGCGACGAATCACGAGAATTCGAAGGAGATCGGACGGCTGCTTCGCATCGCGTTCTGCCACGCGATCGACAAGAAGATGCTATGCGAGGACATTCTGAAGGGCGGGCAGATTCCAGCGGACACCTACGTTCCGTCGGGGATGCCCGGATACACGCGGCCAGCGGGGATAGGCGTCGAGTTCAACACAGCGAAGGCGAGGCAGTATCTGAAAGAGGCGCGCGATCTCGGGTTCCGCGACGACGAGATGCCCGTGCTTAACATCCTTTACAACACAAGCGAAGGTCACCGTCAGATCGCGGCGTTCATACAGGATCAGATCAAGCAGAACCTCGGCTTCGACGTCGAGCTGCAGAACCAGGAGTGGCGCGTCTATCTCGACAGCACGCAGAAGCTCGACTACGACCTGTGCCGCGCGGGGTGGATCGGGGACTACACTGACCCGAACACCTTCCTCGACATGTTCGTCACCGACGGCGGAAACAACAATACTGGCTGGTCGAACGAGCTTTACGACAAGTTTATATTGACCTACGCGCGCGATCCGCGGAGGTCGCTCGCAGATGAAAGTCTTCGAGCGCAGCTAATCGCCGACTGCCAGAGCCAGGGAATCGACGTTCGCGAAATTGTCGAAGATTACCTCGCGCAGCCTACCGCGCAGAAAGTCGCGCAGATCCGGATGAAGGTGTTCGAGTCGGCGGAAACGCTGCTTATGCACGACGTCCCGATACTTCCGCTTTACTTCTACGTGTCGATGAATACCATCGCGTACGGCACGCACGGCATTACCGGAAACATCAGAAATATCGTCCCGCTGAAGTGGGTCTGGGTGGATCGGAGCCTTTATCCATGATGCTATTCATTCTGAAGCGCATAGGCTGGCTTTTCGTGTCGCTGTTCATCGTGATCACGATCTGCTTCTTCGTAATGAAGATCGTGCCGGGCGATCCGTTCTCTAGCGAGAAGGCGCCTAGCGAGGAAGTGAAGGCGCAGTTAATGAAGAAATACGGGCAGGATCTATCCTGGCCTGAGCAGTACGTGCGCTACCTCGGTGGAGTCGTTGTCGGCGATCTCGGTCCGTCGATCAAATACAAAGGCAACGACGTCACTACGATCATCGCGGACACGCTTCCGGTGAGCGCCGCGCTCGGACTTATCGCGCTCGTCATCGCGCTGATCTTTGGACTGATCGCGGGGATCGTTTCCGGCGTGCGGCAGAATACCTTCTGGGACTACTCGCTTATGAGCGCGGCGATCATGGGCATCAGCATTCCGAGCTTCGTCATCGCGATGGCGCTGATCGCCATATTCGTTTTCTGGTGGCCGCTGCTTCCGATCGCGGGGTGGGGGTCGATTTCGCAGCTCATAATGCCCGCGCTTGCTCTCGGACTTCCGTACGCCGCGTACGTCGCGAGGATGACGAGGGTCGGGATGATCGAAATCATCCGGCAGGACTTCATCCGCACCGCCCGCGCGAAGGGTCTCGCGGAGAAGAGCGTCGTCATGAAGCACGCGCTCAAACACGCTCTGCTTCCGGTGGTCAGCTTCCTCGGACCCGCGACGGCGGGCATCCTGACGGGGAGTCTTGTCGTCGAGAAGATATTCGCGATCCCCGGCATCGGGACCATGTTCGTCAACAGCGCAACGAACCGCGACTATTTCGTGGTGCTCGGTACGCTCATCGTGTACAGCACTCTTTTGATTGTATTCAACCTCATCGTGGACGTGCTTTACACCTTCCTCGATCCGAGGGTTCAGATGGAAAAGACAAACGCGTGAGCAATTACGAATTACGAATTACGAATTACGAATGAAGAAATTAGAATTGCTTCCTCTCCTTCCGGGAGAGGGCGTGGGCGAGGGCTAAACTGAAGATGTCGAACGGAGAAAACGAAATCAAGATAAAGAAGTCCCGCGGACTCTGGGGCGACGCCATGCGACGGGTTATGAAAAACCGGCTTGCCGTGGTCTGTCTCGCGATATTCATCTTCACGACGGCGCTTTGCGTCGTGGGGCTTTTCATCGCGATCAAGGTTCCGACGCAGGGCGAGTGCCGGGTTCTTGTAGACGCGCATTATCTCGCGGAAGTCGCGGATGTCGATTTCGCCGACCTCGTCAAACGCGCGCAGTTTCTGCGTAGAGAACTCGATCAAATGAACGCCGAACGGAACGATCAGAAGCGGAAGATCGAGCTTGCGCAAGCGGCGCTGGACAAGGCTACCGAGTCGCTCTCGAATCTCTCATCGAGTTTCGACGAGGAGTCGTCCACCGCCGATGAGGAACTCATGGCGGACGAGGCGGACGAAGAATCTTCCGCGGAATCCGGAAACGAGGAATCCGCGCAGTCGCAGGAGCCGCCCGGACAGTCAGGAACCGAGGAAGAGCCGCCCGCGATCGTATCCGACCTTATCGGCTCGATGGCGTTCGAAGTGTCCCTCGAAGTTCAGCGGATAGAGATCCACCCGTATATCCTTGCGCTCGATGTCTTCGTTTCCGGATTCAACGAGCCTTCGACTTTCGAAGCCGCGCGCAAGAAAGACCTCGCCCGGTTCGTCGTGGACGCGCGGAATATCGAGCTGGTTTCGAAGTCCGCTACGAAGGAACTCGACTCCGCGGCGTTCGTGCTCATTGCTCTTTCGAAGGTGTTCCAGGCGGACCTCGCAATGCAGATCGACCACGACGCGCGGTTTTACGATGCCCTCACGAAAGAGCTTGAAGCTCAGAAAAAGAAGTTTATCGAGCAGGACGGAGGCTCGGAAGACAAGTTCGTCTTCATCACGCGGAACATTACGAACTCGCTGCAGCTTATGGTTCCCGCCTGGCGGAGGCACTACACCGATCAGAATGCGAAGTTCACGTACCGCGGACCGTCGTGGACGGGCGCCGGCGACGAGCAGAAAATCGAGGAAGGCGCAGAGCAGCTAGAAAGACCGTACTCGCTCTGCGGCACCGACGACCTTGGTCGAGACATTTTCTCGCGAACTCTCGCGGGGGGGCGCGTCAGTCTCCTGATCGGACTCTGCGCCACGTTCGTCTCCGTCCTGATAGGCGTGCTCATCGGAAGCCTTTCCGGATACAAAGGCGGCTGGATCGACAACCTCATAATGCGCGGCGTCGACGTTCTCTACGGCATTCCGTTCCTCTTCCTCATTATACTTATAATGTCGATCGTAAACGATCTTCGGAGCACGAACGAGTTCGCGTTATTAGGTTTGCGCGACTTCGTGCAGCAGATCGGGCCGTTCCCGATAATCTTCGTCGTCATAGGCGCGTTCAACTGGATGACGCTCGCCCGCATCGCGCGCGGACAGGTGCTCAGCATCCGCGAAAACGATTACGTCCTCGCCGCGAGGGCGCTCGGGGCGGGAACGCCAAGGATTCTGCTTAAGCACATCATTCCGAATCTGCTCGGTCCGATAATCGTGTACACGACGCTCACCGTTCCGAGCATCATCCTGCTCGAGAGTTTCCTTTCGTTCCTGGGACTCGGAATTCAGGAGCCGCACTGCTCTTGGGGATCGCTCGCGAACGGCGGCTTTATCGCGCTCAGCGTCGTGAAGAGTCATTGGTGGCTTTTGTTCTTCCCCTGCGCTATGATGGCTGCGAGTTTGTTTTCGCTCAACATCATCGGCGACGGTCTCCGTGACGCGCTCGACCCGAGGATGAAAAAATAAGTAGGGGTAGGGGGTTAGGGGGTTAGGAATGAATGTAAATATAGGTCGTCTGTGTTTCATTCGTAATTCGTAATTCGAGAGCTATGGACCATCTCGCTAAATTAGAAAATCAAAGCGTCTACATCCTTCGGGAGGCTCGGAAGAAGTTCAAGAACCTCGCGATGCTCTGGAGCATCGGCAAGGACTCGACCGTGCTCGCGCATCTCGCGCGGAAGGCGTTTTTCGGGCACATTCCTTTCCCGCTCGTGCATGTGGACACCACGATGAAAATGAACGGGATGATCGACTATCGAAACCGTAAGGCGAAGGAGTGGGGGGTCGAACTCGTCACCTCGACCAATCGCAAGGCGCTCGCGGAGGGCATGGGTCCGGAGAAGGGGAAGGTCGTCTGCTGCACCGCGCTTAAACGCGATCCGCTGCAGATGATTCTCGACGAGAAGGGTTACACCGGAATCATCGTCGGCATTCGCAGGGACGAGGAGCCGACGCGGGCGAAGGAGCGGTATTTCTCGCCGCGGGACGCGCAGATGGAATGGCATATGACCGATCAGCCGCCGGAGTTGTGGGATCAGTTCAACACGGATTTCGAGTCCGGAACCCACGTTCGCATCCATCCGCTGCTCCACTGGACGGAAGTCAACATCTGGGAATACATCGAACGCGAGCAGATCGAAGTCATCGATCTCTACTTCGCGAAGGACGGCAAGCGTTTCCGCTCTCTTGGCTGCTGGCCTTGCACGAACGGCATCATGTCGAACGCGACTTCGCCTGCGGAGATCATCGAGGAGCTGAAACGCACCTCGACGCCGGAGCGGGCGGGCAGGGCGCAGGATCAGGAAAGCGAGGACGCGTTCGAGTCGCTCCGCCGTGACGGGTACATGTGACGCTGGAGTTAAGAGTTAAGAGTTAAGAATTGGGGATTAGGAATTCCGCGAGCCTTTGCGTTCTCCTCGCTGAAGATTTGCGCGCTCGATGGGTTTTAGAGGAGTCCCTGCAAATAGCGTATCGCGCCGCGGAAGATCGGGAAGCAGGTCTCTTCGATCTCAGGTTCGCGCCTTGTCCACGTCGGATGCTGGAACGGAAATCTGAAACGCTCCGGATGCGGCATAAGTCCGAGCACTCTGCCGCTGACGTCGAGGATACCCGCGATGTTCATCGTCGTGCCGCTCGGGTTCGACGGATAACTGACGCTCGTCCCGTTGCCAACTGGAAGGTATCGGAATGCGATCTGATCGTTTACGCAGATCGACTTCAGGGTTTCGTCGTTCTCCGGGACGAGTTTGCCTTCGCCGTGAGCGACGGGCATTTCGATCACGTCCGGAAGCTCCGCGAGAAACGGGCTGCGTCTGGTCGCGACTTCGAGCTTCGTCCATCTACATTCGTAGTGCCCGGAGTCGTTCGACGTTAGCGTGACTTTCCGCGGGACGCCGCTTTCGTCAAGACCCGGAAGCAGCCCGGCTTTCACTAGCACCTGGAAGCCGTTGCAGATGCCGAGGATCAGCCTTCCGCGCTCGATATGCTTCTTGATCGGTATTTCGAGATGCGTGCGAAGAATGCTCGCTAAAACCGCGCCCGCGTGGATGTCGTCTCCGAAGCTGAATCCGCCCGGCACCACGATCAGGTCGGCTGCTTCGAGGATGCCCGGATCCTCGATAATGCGGTTTATATGGATCGCCTCCGTCAGCGCTGGCAGGTCCGAGAACGCGCGGCGCGTTTCCACGTCGCAGTTGATTCCGGGCGCCCTTAGAACGAGTACGTTGATCTTTCTCATCTTGCTTCTCTGAATCTTCTGAATGAACCATATCAGCGAGAGCCGCGGTATTCAACTGAGGCCTTGAGTTTCTGCGGTTTCATGGGAAAATGCATGGAGTAGGGAATAGGGAGTAGGGAGTAGGGAGTAGGGGAAAAGAGATGCGCGCCGCGGAAGAGAGCATAACACATCCAGGCGAGGAAGAAGACCTCTGGCACGTCATCTACGATAACGTGCAGCGCGGGCCGGTTTCGTATGAGGTCGTGCTCGGGCTGATAGTCGAAGGAAAAGCCGGAGCAGGCGATTTCGTTTGGACGCCGGGCTATCCCGACTGGAAGAAAATCGGAAGCACGCGAGAGTTCGCGCAATACGTCGGCGCGTTGTCCGGCGAAAGGACTTCGTCCCGTCCGGATTTCCGTGGAGGCGAACCCGTCCGTCAGTTCTGCCAGTACTGCGGCGCGAAGAACCTCGCGGAAGCGACGTTCTGCAGCAGGTGCGGCATCTCGCTCGAACAAGAGGAAGCGATTCTCGTTAGCGCGGAAGCGGAGCCGGGGCCGTCGTACTCGTATTACGCGCGCCGCGGACTTCTGCGCGGACCGAGCCATGTGATGGCGTTCCTCGGCGGGCTTCTGATGTTCGTTTCGCTGTTCTGTCCGTGGCTCGAACTTGGTGGAAGCGTCCAGACCATCCTCGATTCCGAGGGCGGCCAGGGAATTTTTGCGCTGACGTGCCTCGTATTCCTTTTCGGGCTTTCGAACCTGCGCAAGGTCGGTCGCAAGCGAAGCCTCGCGGTGGCGTTTCTGAGCGTGTTCCTCGTGATTCTTTTCTACTTCTTCGCGATCAGTGTGAAGGATAATGCGGACTACTTCGCCAAGACTCTCGCGCCGATGCACCAGGGCGAGGTGCCCGTGCGTTCGATAGGCGCCTTGGACGAGTTCGAGCAGAGCGAAGGCGTACGCAAGCTCGGCGGGATCGGGATGGCGCTGTTCGCCGCTGGACTCGTGGTTGCGCTGCTGTTCTCGATGTGGGGGACGCTCCGGGAACTTGTCACGAGGCCGGTGTCCTCGCTCATTCTTTTCGTCATCGTGTCGATCGTCTGCGGCAGCGCGATAATGATGCAGCGGGGCTATCTTTACGACCGGCTCCTCGAAGCGAGATTCTATTTCGCGGGGTTCGAGGTAAAGTCGATGGAAAAGATCGAGGCGAGTCTCACGAGCGAGGAACCTTTGAAAAGAGACGCGGAGAAGGAACTCGTCACGGGTTACGCGTTCGAAGTATCGAAGGATGGCGCGAGCTATTCCGGGCAGGTCGTGATTTTCAAGGGATCGTTCGATGTGGTCGTGGATATGATTTTCGGTCGGCCCGTGCAGGACTCCGGAATTATTCTTGTGAAAAATTCCGGGCCGTGAGTTGGGGTGAATACGTTATAATACTGTGGACCCGCCCGAAGAAGATTCGCGAAGGAAGCCCTGAATGCCGGTAGCTGTCGCTCAGCAGAAGGTTCTGAACCCGAAACTCGCGCGCCTTGGCGTGGTTTCGATCTGGTATAGCGCGTCGTATCTCGCGATGGCGATTCTTTCCATGATGATTCTCGGAATCGGACTCGCGGCTTCCGCGAGTTCGGCGGCGCTCGCGTTCGTGGCGCATGAGTGCGTGACCGCCATGCGGAAATGGATTTACAGGAAGCACAAGGATGAGAAGGCGAAACATCGAGCGGAGAAGCTGCGGAGCCTCGACATGTTTCTCCCAGCGTTTTTCGTCGTGCCGCTTCTGATTTTCGGGATCATGATCGCGTGGGAAGCGATCCGGTCGGGGACGGTCCCGCCGGCGCCACTACTCGCGATCTGCCTGATTTCGTACGCTTTCGCGGGAAGGCCGCTCGGGGTCAGGTTCGCGACGCTGCTAATAAGTTTTTCATTCGTCTACGGCATCGCGACGAATTTTTCGCTCTCGGCGTTCCTGATCGGGTTCGGGCTGTTCTCCGCGATGCTGATAACGAGCGGCACCTTCGAATTCGAGCAGCGGGCCTTCAGCGAATTCGAACGCGGGGTGAGGCTGCGGATCGTCATGGCGCTCGCAATGGGAGCGGTCGCGTTTATGTTCGCTGTCATTCTGATCCTTGCCTCGCCGCTGTTCGCGGGGATGGTTTCAAGCGATACGGAGACAAAGATCGAGAGCGAAAGCGCGCTCCGGACGAATGAAAACGAAAGGTCCGGAGGCGATGGTTTTCGCGGGGGGAGAGGCGACGGGACAGGTGACGACGGGCAGAGGTTCTCTCCCGTATCTGATGGGCCGCTAGATTTCGCGGAGGACCTTCGATTCAACGCGACGGAATCCCAGGCTGGAACTCCGGAAGTTCCGATGATGATGGTGCAGCTTTACGAAAAGCGGGGCGTGATGTCGAGGCTGCTTGAAGACAGACGCATCTACGTGCGCACCCGCGTTCTGACGAATTACTCCGGCAATCGCTGGTTCACCGAATTCGGCAAGATGGAGACGCTCAGAGCGACCGATTCAGATTCCGACACTCCGGGCGTAATTATCGAGGACGAGAGCGATCTGCCAGTGTTCGCGTCGTATCGCGGGACCTACCTCGTGCTCGCGGGCACGGTGTTCGAACTGCCGACGGTGGGGGAGGCTTCGAAAATCTATCTGGACGAAGTCGAACGGGACGTTTCGACCGGACTTTTCTTTGTTCCGGAGGGACGGTACGCGCCTTATCGCTACGAGGCGAGCACGTTCGAGAAGGACGCGTCGCCTAACAGGTTGCTCGGACGTCGGTCGATTCCTCCGGAGGGCGGCTCACAGCAGAAGATCGAGAACGTCAGCCGCGGGTCGGAGTATTTTGCGATCGCGCAGAAAATCAGGCAGCGCGCGAACTCAAACGCGCGTGGCACGGATGTCTCGTCCGTGAACCCCCACGGTCAGGATGACCGTGCCACGATCTCGGACTACGAACTCGCTATCGCGACGCTCCGATATTTCCATGACGAGAATTTCGTGTATTCGATCGATGTCCGCAAACCCGATGGCGGTCTCGATCCGACGCTCGATTTCCTGCAGAACACGAAGAAGGGCTACTGCCAGCATTTTGCGTCCGCGACGACGCTGATCCTTCGGAGCCTTGGCCTCACTGCGCGGGTCGCGGTCGGGTTTGCGGGAGATCAGTTCGACCCGGAGACGCAGGCGTTCGTGCTTACGTCGAAAGACTGCCACGCGTGGGTCGAGGTGCATTTCGCCGGGGCGGGGTGGGTGAGGTTCGATCCGGTGAACGGCATTCCCGTCGAAAGTTCGCTGGGACGCGACGGAGGCGAGGGCGGTCAACCCGGTAGCGACGTCTATTCCGTCCGCTCGGAGCAGAACCGGCAGGCGATGGACTCGAGACGGGGCGCAACCGGCGAAAATCGCGGAGGCGGCGGAATCGGAGGATCCGAGACGATACTAGATCCGGACGAGGGTCCGGGTCAAGGCCGCGGGAACCTCGAGAATTCTGGAAACGGAGGGATCGGCATTTCCGGAAGGCCGCGGCACCCTGCGTTCGACGGTCTTACCGAGGTCTGGGAGAAGGAGAGCATCGCCGAGCGGCCGATTAGGCAGCGCGCGCGGGAGGAGTCGATGAATTTTGACGACCTCGGCGTGGATAGATCCTCCGCGGACGAAAACGAATCGCGGCAGGAGCAGCTAACGGACGGGATAGAGTCGATGGATGTCGAACTTCCTCCGGAGCGCGACGCTCCCGCGCCGAATTCCACTGCCGCGGTGCGGGAGGAGATCGCCGGCGCGGCGTACAACTTCGGGAACGCGCTGGCAATCCTTGCAATAGTCGCGGCTTTGGCTTTCATCGCGGTGAAGTTCATGCACTATCGAAAGGCTAAGCAGCGTTCCGGTGAATCCGGAAATCCGGACGAGCAGACCTTCCTTGAATTTCTCAAACTCGGTATCGCACCAAAGCTCGCAAGGGCCGAAACCCACCGTGAGTTCATAATTCAGGAGTACGGCTCGATGCTCGATAGGCTCGCGAAATCGGAGATGCCGAAGGAGGCTCACGAGACTCCGTGGGATTACGCGCGGAGGCTGATGGATTCCGGCTTCGATAGAGAGCGCGTCTACGAAATCACGTCGATCTTTGCGGACGCGAAGTACGGCGAAATCGAGTTCTCGCAGGCCGATCTGGTTAAGTTCAGGAAGCTTGCCCAAGGCGTGAACGTTCTGTGAATTCCGTGGCACGTCCGCCATCGTCCGTGGGAAACAATACTCACGGGCAAGATGCCCGTGCCACGTCCGCGGTCCCGGCAGCGAAATCGGGCGCGAAAAAAATCCGTAAACAAATGCGCTGTAGTATAGTGCTTCAACAAAGTATTGTTGCAACAAGAAGAAGCAGGGATTGGAGGTTCGGGATCGCGCAAAAACAGGTAAGTCCGGAGTGCGGTATAAACTAACGCAGGCTGGTTCT
>JANLHZ010000163.1 GCA_024653775.1 Planctomycetota bacterium
GGAAACCTGCCCCCAAAATGTAGTAGAAACTTTTGAGCTACTCGGCCTCGAATCGCCGAATACCGACAAATTAGCGCTCTACCTGGTCAACTTGGGTTATATCTGACGTGGACCACCGAACGAGTACTTTCGCGCTCGAGTGCGTCAGCGATCCAGATACCGGATTCCTCCGTCCGGGTCCACAACGAAGATCACGCGGCCCACGATTCCGCCCCGCTCGATGAACGGATAGTCGATCGTCTCGCGCAGCACGACCTGATTCGCCTGCAGCTCAAGATTCCGGCCGTCGACGTTCCGGACGCGGTAGAAACCTCCAGCGAGTTCGAGCGACTCCGGATCGCAGAACGCCACGGTGTTGTCGTTCAGCGTCACCTTCAGCGCCTTGTAGTACCTGCTGTCTTCGCTGCGATTTCCGTCCATGAGCCTTTCGCTTCCGTCGCCCAGGACGAGCAGCCTCGCTTCCGGCACCGCGACTCCTTCGTCCGCAAGCGCGTACAACGACCCCGGGAAGTACCAGACGTCCCGCGCGAACTCGAACCTGCTGAACCTGAACTTCCCCCTGAACGTCACTCCGGCGTTTCTGACTCTCGAATCTAGCAACTCCTCGTCCGCTTCGAGTTCTACCGTCTGCACTTCGCCGCTTATGGCGACTCGGTATCTGAGCGCTCCGTCCGCGCATTCGACTTCGACCCGCGCGATGACTCCGCCGGGCGTGTCATACGATTTCGTTTCCTGGTTCGCTCTGACTTCGATCTTTCCGTCCGCGACCTTGAAGTCGACCGCTATCGCGCGGTCCTTCTCGAATTCCAACGTGAACTCTCCTTCGCAGTCCCGCGGATCGAACTCCGCGACGAAAGCTACGTCCCGCGTCAGCTCGTATTCGTTCGAAGGGCCGGTCACGCCAAGGGTTTCGCGCCTCACTCTTATCTCCCGCGCGAACTGTTTCGTATCCACGACGAGCGACGAATCGCTGACGTCCATCATATCCCCGAGTTCGAGCCTGCCGATATCCCACGTATTCTTCAGCTCCGTTTCGAGCCTCGTTATCTTCGTCCAGCAATGTCGCTGCACGTCCGCGGGTTTCCTTAGAATTTTTCCCGCTAAATACAGATTGCCGTTCTTCATACCGATCACGTCTCCGGGAATGCCGATCACGCGCTTGACGACGTACTCGTCTCTTCCGAGCGGATGCCTGAAAACGATCACGTCCCACCTCCTGGGCGGTTCGCCTTCGTACGCGAGTCGATTGACCACGATCTTGTCGTCCACGCATAGCGTTGGTGTCATGCTGTCCGACGGCACCCTGAAAACGACGATAGTCGACATCGCCGGAGAAACCGTCAGCAGGGATCCCATCAGCGCCGCGTAAAGGAAGATCGATGCAAGCAGCAGCGCAGACGCGGGCCTACAGGCGTACATCGGTCGTTTGAGAAACGCGGACATGAACACGCTGACGATGACTATTGCGAAACCGCCTTTGATCAGGTCCGTCGGACGATAGAAGATTTCGTGGCGGGTCCATAGGTTCAGAAAAAAGAACGAACTCGAAATCAGCATGAAAAGCCCCGCGCTCGCGATGTAATTCATCGTGGTCGGTCCTTCCCCCGGTTTCGCCTGCGAAAGGAACTTCGACGCGAGGAATCGCACGAGGAACACTAGCACAACGAACAGGATCGAAGAAATCAGAGCGAAAAGACTCATCGCGGCGAGGTCGATCCCATCGACCTTTTCGATCCGCAGAAAGTAGAGAACCGTGAGCAGGAATGGACTGAACAGCAGGAAGATGATGATTCCGGCAAGGTTCTTCATCGTCCTCCGAGTTGGCTGTTAGTAAATCTTCACGCGATGGTTCAGTGAATCGACAATGAAAAGTCTGCCACGGATGAACAGCACGCCATTTGGCTGGTTGTGCTGCGCCTTGCCCGTTCCGGATGCGGGCTTCGCCGACGCTGCGAGCGAACTGGCGCCGATCAGTGCGGTCGCGGATGCTCCGCTCGACGTCGGAAAGGACGTGTAGATCATCACGCGGTTGTTGCCGCTGTCCGCGATTAGGAGCTTGTTCGCGTCGAACGCGATGCCCGCTGGAATGTAGAATCCGTCCGCGCGGACCGCGCCTGTCGCGCCGTTTCCGTTGTTGGGCTGGAACGCGTTGAATCCGCTCGACCCGTGGCCGAGAACGTAATTCGCCGTGGTTCCCGGCTGAGGCGGACCGTCGCTCGCAAGAAGCTGATCGTAAATCATTACGCGGTGCGCCGATGAATCGGAGACGATCGAGGCTCTCGCGTAATGGTTTATCCCAGTGACGGTGCCAAGTCCATTGGCTCCGAGATCGGATCCGGTGCCCGCCGCGGTAATGAAGTCTGGCTTTCCAACAACGGAATCCGCGGAAGCGTTGTTCGCAGAGATCGAACTGAGTTTCCACAGCATTACGCGCTTGTTCCCTGAATCCCCGACGAACAGGTATCCGCGGTGAATCGAGACGACCTTGGGCGAGTTCAGAGTGCGATCGCTCGGCAGGTTCGAACCCTGGTTAGGCAGCGCCTGCGAGAACGACGCCTGCCCGAGAACGATTGTCGCGGTGTCGGTTCCGTCGCCGACGAGGGTCGTGACGTCGTCGAAAATCAGGACGCGGTTGTTTCCCGTATCTGCGACGTACAGCTTGTTCCCGTAGAACGCCACGCCCGACGGACTGTTCAGCGTCGCGCCGGATACCGTCGTTCCGCTGCGATTGGGTCCGGGCGAACTTCCTGAAAGATTGTTCGACGTCTGTCCGATGACGACGGAACTCGAAACAGCAAAACTCGACGCGGTTACGTCCGACCAGACGAGCACGCGGTGGTAGCTCGTGTCCGCAACCGCGACGTATGTTCCGTTTGTCGCGATTGCGCTCGGGCTTGCAAGGTTCGTGCCGTCGTCCGCGCTCGTTGAAACCGGGGGAACGCCCGTCGCGTCGGTTCCGATGAACGCGGTCGCCCCAGCGGCGTAATATTCCGAGCCGCTTGTCGGCGCGGTCATCGTCGTGTTGTCGAGCTTGAACGCCGCGGCGAGCTGGACCTGCGTCCCGAAGCGCGTCGCATCGTCTCCCGTAATGTTCGCGGGAGTCGCGCGGAGTGAAACGTTAGCCTGATAAGTCGCACCGGGGCCGCTAGATTTGGTCGCGTCCGTGTAGCTGTCCCAGATAAACCAGTGCTTCTTGCCCGGAGAAGGAAGCGTGTCAAGAAGGTTCGTATCCTCGGATCCCGCAATCTGAAGACGAGTCGCGGGAAGCCATGTGGGCGTCGCCGCGGTGACGTCGAAGCAGTACTCGATGCTGACGCTCGCTGCGTCCGCGTTCGGATCGCTGAGTCTGTACTCGACAACGACCGGGCCGCGCTGGACGTTCTCGATCGTGGTGAGAGAAATCGAAGGCGCCACGGCCTGCGTCGTACCCGTGTCCTGGTTCTGAATGATGAGCTGCAGCGGCGGCCACGTGTAAACCCTGTCACCCTGCGGAACCTTGTCGGCCTTGTCCTTCACGCCAATTGTAACCGGGGAATTCTGCGCACTGAGACTTGTCGATCCGTCGTAGACGATAAACGCGACGCCCGAGGTTCCAGTGGGCTGAACAAGCGAAAATCCCGTCGGAAGCGAGGATGCGTTGTTCTTGTCGAGATCGTCGAATACATACGGCGCCGTTCCGCCGGAAACCGTAACAGCGGTGCGATCCGTGAAATCGTTCGGCGCAGGCTGGCCTGTAGGGAACCCTTTGCCGAGAATCACCGGCGGGAGGTAGACCGTATCGATCTTTACGGGGTAGTTCGTCACCGTCGGATCGATAAATCCGTTGCCCTCGAAGCTCGAAGGGTTATCAACCCCGATGCAGGAGGCGATCAGGACTATCGCGCTCGCGACGAGGAAAAGCGATCTTTGCCCTACGGTCGATTTATTTGCGGTCGATTTATTCATCATATTGACAGCCATCGGAAACTCCGGATCAGAACCAGTTTCTGCACTTATCATCAAGGGGTGGTCGATGGGGGCATATTGCGGGAATTCAGACATTAGCATTTCCAGCGTTGATCTACAAGAAAAAACCCATCGGTCGGATACCTGGTTATCGGCATACTCCGGCGGGATTTAGCATGCAAACTGTGTTCCAGAAGTGCGACACTGCAAATAATATATTATATTCGTACCGTCTACGAATTTTACGTAATACTTATTGCTAAACGAATGCTTTTGGGTGAACGTTCGGTGAACCTTTTGGTTATCCACAAATTTTCCATTCATTCATAATGTTTTCAGCAACGTATGGGCGTTGTTGCACAAGTGCGTGATTGTGAAATCCTTCTCCATCGGTGAAAGGAGAATTGAAGCCCCTCGGTTTATGCAACAAAGCCACAGCAAAGCGCAGATTTATTTACTTAATTAATGAAATATTATTTAATCGTAGAGTAAATAAGCTATTATTATCGAAATTCGGTGTGAATTTCGATTAAATCGACCTGAATACGAAAATTCATTTTTTTGAAAGTTTACGCTCCATGGAGGCTTTGTTACATAAATCGATGGGTATCGAAATTGGCTACAATATCGGGAAAACTTGTGGGTAACCAATAAGTCGGTGAACCACGCCTTATTGAAGCGTCTACCTGGATTTATGGGTGCGGCACGGGCATCTTGCCCGTGGAAACACGGACGAGACGTCCGTGCCACGTGGTTCACCGAACGTTCACGCTTTTGGTGAATCACATTGATAGAAGCGTCTGCGGCGATTCCTGTACGTGTTTCACCGAACGTTCACTATTTTTCTTTGCGGTTTTTCCAAAAAAAACTTCCAATCCAGCTTGTGTCGATCAGAAATCTGGAATAGACTTTTATTTGGAAACTGCGCACTCGGTTTCAGACAGAGAGGAAGAGATGAACGGCTCTATGCGTCTTCGGGCGCTATCCAGAGTTAAGTCTGGACTTTCTGACCTGGAACGCTTAGTTCTGGTCTTGTATTACGGGGAAAAGCTAAAGTTTGCGGAAATCGCTGAAGTTCTCTCGATTTCGAGCGGACAGGCTTATCTCATCTATCTTCACAGTCTTTTCAAAGTCAGAAGGCTGCTGAAGAACGTCTGATCCATAGCAGACGGGAAGACCATGCCGGAAAAACACCGGCATGGTTTTTCGTTTCCGGGTTTTTCGTTTCCGAGATTCGATTTCGATCTGGAATCCGCGATCCGAAATTTAGATTGAACGTTCCTTCGCGGCGGAGACGTGGTACGTTCTTGAAATGGGTCTCTGGAAACGAAGATTCGTCAAATTCAGAAAATCGTGGACCGCGATGCTCGGGCTGATCATCATCGCGGCTTTCGTGCTGATCGCTCTCGCATCGCCTTTGATCGTGACGCACAGTCCGTCGTATAACGGGCGTGACGCGTACCTTCCGATGTGGTCCGAGGATCACGTTTTCGGAACCGATCAGCTCGGGCGTGACGTGTACAGCCGGGTGGTGGCGGGGACACCTGTATCGATGGGGATCGGCGTGCTGAGCGTCGGGATTTCGCTTTTCTTCGGGACGATTATCGGCGCTATCGCAGGATTTTTCGGCGGACGGATCGACTTCGCGATTTCACGCATTATCGAAATTCTGATGGCGTTTCCGACGATCATTCTCGCGCTGACAATCGTCGCGCTGTTTCGAGATCGAAGCATCGGCTACATAATGCTCGCGGTTGGTATCGCGGGAGTTCCGGTGTACGCGCGGCAGATTCGCGCGTCGGTTCTCGTGGTTTCGAAGGAGGATTACGTCCTCGCGTCTCGCGCTCTTGGATCGTCGCAATTCTATCGGCTGCTTTACGTCGTGCTCCCGAACTGCCTTGGACCGATGATCGTGCTTGCAACGCTGGGCCTCGGAACCGCGGTGCTCGAAATCGCGGGCCTTACGTTCCTCGGTCTTGGTGGAAGTCCCGAGACTCCCGAGTGGGGGCTAATGCTGAACGAAAACTGGAAGAGCTACCTCAGTTCGCCTGCAGGAACTATCGTTCCGGGAGTGTTTATCGGACTGGCGGTACTCGGCTTCAACCTTCTCGGCGACGGCCTACGCGACGTTCTCGATCCCCGTTCCGCACTCAGCAAACAATAAGGGTTGTACATCTAATACCAACCCCAATTGACATCCATTCCTTGCTGGTTACTGCATACGTGACAGGCTTTGTTGGCTTTGTTGCATAAATGAAAGCGATACAAATTCCTTCAACCCGTGTTATTCACCGTAGGAACTGAAATTTAATTTCCCGCTGCTGTAGTCATCATTCC
>JANLHZ010000179.1 GCA_024653775.1 Planctomycetota bacterium
TCAAGAGCCATTTCCCGGAAACGTCGGATTGCGCTTTCGCCTCGTTAGCGAAGCAGAGAGCGCTAATCAGATAGATAGATAGATAGATAGATAGATAGATAGAACGAGTTTCGAGGAATCCGGTTCATTTTCAAGTCTCCAGACGATTGGCAGGATAATTCGACTCTACAGAAGCAGCGAACTACGTCAAGAGAATTTCAGCGACAACGAAAGAAAATCGCTAGTCGATGTCGCCTACCGCGAGCTTGCCATCAATTTGCAGGCAAGCGATGGCGGTTTCTTTCTCGCCGAACTTGACTGTCCAGACCAGCCAGGTTCCCTCGGATTCCCTTCCCGTCTCGAAGGACACGAACTCCAGCGCTCCGTTTTCAAGCAGTCTTTGCAACTCGCGGAGGTTCCCTTCGACCGCGGCAAGCTCCATCTGATCTTCCGCGCTGTAAGTGTCTTTCCACTTGCGGGCCGCATCCTCACCTCGATAGACGAAACGATCCGCGAAGTTTTCCGGCTTCCCGCCAGACTGCATGTCCGCAATGAGAGTTTCGATGAATGCCTTGACGGAATCCTCGCTATCCAGCGCCGGCGTGGCCTCTGCGGCTTCTTCCGCTGTTCCACCAGGTGTCTCCTCATCGTCTTCCGCGCTGGCGATTTCATTCGACTCGCGCAGCGCCGCTTCGCCGCGGGACTCCGTCTGCGACGTCTCGCTGCCTGATACGGTTGCGGAGTCTTCATCCGGGACGTTGTCGTCATCGGTCGACTTCGGCGTGCAACTCCAGAGGGACGGCGCCGCGAGCAAAGCAATAACGAATAGCATCGATCTGTACATCTTGACCTCCTGAAACTCTGTGGGTGAACAACGCAGGCTAACAATTCGAGGCTCGCAAATCATCTATCTGCTGTGTGCTTCGTGTGGTTTTTTCGGATCGTATCCGCCGGCGGATTTCTACGAATCGAAGGCGCGGGCGCTTCCGTCGGCGAGGACGCGCGCTCCGAGATCGAACGCGCATCGTCGATCCGCTTTCGTTCTTCGGGCGTGAAACTGTAATAGCCGCGGTCGTCGCGATCGTCCTTCCGCGAACGGGCGAGCTTCGCGAGCTTGTCCAGCACTCCGTTGACGAAGGTCGGGCTGCTCTGATCGCCGAACTTCTTCGCGATCTCGACCGCCTCGTTGATCGCAACGGTGTGCGGCGTTGGAGCCTCGAGCAACGCGATCTCGAAAAAACCGAGCCGGATGATGTTGCGATCCACGAGCGGCATTCTGTTCAGGGACCAGTTGTCCGCCGCGAGGATGATGTTATCGTCGATGAAGTCGATGTTGTCGCAAACTCCGAAGAAGACGTCCCGGGCGAATGCGCGCGCGACGTCCTTCGCGATCTCAGCGTCTATGAACTCGCCGGCGTTTTGTGGCGTATGCCCGATAGTGTCCCGCGCGTAGAGCATCGACAGAGCAGCCTCCCGCGCGCGGGTGCGAACCTTGGTTTTCGGCGCGGTCACGAAAGCCTCTCGAAAAGGCTTATCATTTCGAGCGCAGCCATCGCCGCGTCCGCGCCTTTGTTGCCCGCCTTCGTTCCCGCGCGCTCGAGCGCCTGCTCGATTGTGTTCGTGGTCAGAACGCCGAAGATCACGGGCACGCTCGCGTCTTTCGCAACGTCCGCGACTCCCTTGGCGCAGGCGGACGCGACGTAATCGAAATGCGGAGTCGCGCCGCGAATCACCGCGCCTAGCGCGATAACGGCGTCATACTTCTTTGACTCCGCGCACTTTTTGCAAACTGCCGGGATCTCGAAAGCTCCGGGAACGCGGACGACGTCGATGTCCGAATCCGCAATACCGTGGCGGACTAGCGCATCGACCGCGCCGCCGATGAGGCTCGACACGACGAACTCGTTGAAGCGAGCGGCGACGATCGCGATCTTCTTCCCGGTGACGTTGAAATTTCCTTCGATGGTGTTAGGCATAGTAGTCAGTGATCAGGAAATTCCATCTCCCATAGTAGAACGGCAGAAGCGAAAGCTGTTTTCGGCCCAACCGGTGTCCTCGTACTCGTAATATTGAATCATTTGCCTTTGTTGATTAACACCATCAACGGATAGATTTTTCGTTCGCTTGAGATATACTTTAACGGATGCCGACGGTGAAAGACATCCCTGGGCCGTATCGCTTTTACTTTTATAGCATCGACAGCGAAGAACCGGCGCATGTGCATGTCAAAAGAGATAAGGATCATTGCAAGTTTTGGCTCGAACCGGTGAGTCTCGCAAAAAACAGTGGTTTCAAACCAAAGGAACTGGGCGACATAAGGAAAATCATAGTATCGAATTTTATCAAAATAATGGAGGCGTGGGATGAACACTTTGGTGAACTTGACGGATCCGAAAATTAGGGACGTCGAAGTAACGGAGGAGATAATTACGGCGTTCCTCGCGGACGGCAGAACCATTAGTATTCCGCTCGTCTGGTCGTGGAGGCTCTCCGACGCAACTCCGGAGCAGCGTGCAAACTTCGAGATAATCGGCGACGGTGACGGCATTCACTGGCCTGACGTCGATGAGGACATTAGCATTCGTGGAATGCTTACCGGTAGCCCTGCTAGAAGACCGTCCTCAAAATAATGAGGAACATCGCCATACTCGAAACCGAAAGACTCATCCTGCGCCAGTGGCGGGACAGCGACTACGACGAGTGGGCACGGCTGTGCGGCGATCAGGACGTTATGCGCTACTTTCCGAAGACGCTTACCCGCGAGGAAAGCGACGCGGCGGCCACTCGATTCCGCGGACTAATCGCCGAACGCGGCTGGGGAATCTTCGCCGCGGAAGTGAAGGGTGGCGCGGAGTTCATCGGATTCATCGGACTGCACATGACGAATCCAGCGCTGCCGTTCCCGACGCAGGTCGAGGTCGGCTGGCGGCTTCTCAAGGAGCACTGGGGAAACGGCTACGCCACGGAAGGCGCGCGCGAATCTCTTCGGTTCGCGTTCGAGGAACTTGCGCTTGATGAAGTCCTCAGCTTCACCGCGATCGTGAACGAGCGCTCCTGGAAAGTGATGGAACGCATCGGGATGACGAAAGCCGGACTCGTCTTCGAGCATCCGCTGCTTCCCGCGGGCAGCGAACTCGCGCGTCACATACTCTACAAAATCACCCGGGAGGAATTTTTGAACCAGTTGCCCTGGTTCAGCGTGAATTGGACAACCGGTGTCCGGTATTAGATAGTTCGATTTAAAAGAACGGGTTATTTCGATCATCCCGGCGTTTTTGAGCACGCGGTAGACGCTGCTCGGACTGACGCTGACAACATCCCTGTCGATCATCATGAACGTCAGACGCCTGTACCCTTCGAGCGGATTCGCAGCGCAGAAACGAACGATCGCGCCCTTCTCCCACCCTTCGAGCCAGAAGTCCCGCGGCACCCAGTTTCCGTGTTCGTTCACCTTGCCGTAGCGGTCCTTCCAGGCGTAGAACTTCGAGCGCGAGATGCCGATCCACCCTACGAAACTCGACTGCGGAATCTCGGCGAGATCCGAATAATGCTGGACGAAATCGACGACCTCGTCCCTTTTGTCGTGAGGAGTCCATTTGTTTTTCAGCTCTCCCCAAGAGTTTTTTTAGCTTCACGTGTATCTTCACAGATCTGCGCGATGACCCCGTCCTTGTGGGCGAGCTTCTTCTCGAGAATCTCGACCTTCGCGCTAAGCTTCTTCGACTCGGTATCGACCTTTGTGTCGAACGCTGCGGCGCCGTTTTCGAAGAACTCCTTCTTCCAGCGGTAGAAGAGATTCGGAGCCAGGTTGTACTGGTCGCAAATGTCGGAAACCGGCACCTTCTCGATCAGGTGCAACCTGAGAACCCTGACCTTCTCTTCGACAGAAAACGCACGTTTCGTGCGATTGGCCATGACAAACCTTCTGTCTGGGAACTATACTAACTCCAGACACCCGTTTGTCCAATTCCGAGAGAAGCAAAACAGTCGATGCCAGATATAGTGAGGAAAACCGGGTTGCCCGCTGATTCCTCAGACTAATTTTCGTGGGCGATGACAGGAAATTGTCTCGCTCGACACCGGTTTTCACAAAAAAAGAGTAAATGGTTCCGAGTGGATCTCACCCGGCAGAACAAGGAAAAAAGAGGTGACATTTTGGGGGGCATGGGCAATTCGATCCCCAAAAAGTCAAGCGCCACCTGGACGTAAGTCTTAGCGGCGCTTTGGTTTGTAGCGCGAGGCCGACGGGGCTCGAACCCGCAACCCTCGGATCGACAGTCCGATACTCTAACCAATTGAGCTACGGCCCCTTCGCGGTTACAGGCCGGAGATTCTTTCACCACGCGCGTAGCAAGTCAAGCCTGTAAACCAATGGTTTTTGATTTTACCGCGATTTCAGAATTTTGATTTTTAATTTTCGATTTTTACTTTCTCGTGGAAACTATATCCGATATGGCGCGAGCCGCGTCCGTTCGAAATCTGCACTTAGGAGTCTGAATATAATAAGTTATACATCTCGCATCTCATCTTCACGCCGTCTTCGTTTCGCTGTCGGTCGCGAAATTCTCAACGTAAACATAGCTACGCCTCCGAATTCGCTCTCTCCCGCAAAACGAACCTGGCGTAAATCTGAGCGCGATTTTGTACAACTTATTAGTTTCAGACTCCTGAAAGGCTCCCGTCGACCATTCAATGCGGGAACCAGGTAATGCGCGTAAGCCTCGAAAGTCTGAAGAACTCGCCTCCGCTCGCCCTTGGACTTTCCATCGCAGGCGGGGCGCTGCTCGCGATTTCGTTTCATCCATTCGATCTCGGATTTCTGTCCTTCGTCGCGCTAGTTCCCTGGAGTCTGCTCGTCGCTTTGCATGGCGATCCCCACAAAACCAAGCCCCACACCTTCCTCAAGTCCCGGGCGACCACTGTCATTCTCCTCGCACTGCTGCTGCTCCCGACGTGCGCGATTCCATTTGGACTCGCGGTCCTGTTCTTCCGCGACGAATGGTTCGACCCGGCGCGAAAAAAATGGCAGTTCTTCGTCTTCGCGCTGCTTCCGATGGTTTTGTTCGTCGTGCTCGCTGCTCGGAGCGTTTTCGTAAACAAAGGAATGCGAGTGACTCTCTGGCTTGGAATCCTGCTCTTCTCCGCCATCGCCCAGAATTTTCTTATGCACGTCGATCCGTACTTCGCGTCGTACATCTTCGCTCAGATCGCGCTACCGCTTTTTCTCATAACCCCGATGCTCTGGACGAAGCAGCTTTACGACAAGCTCCGCCTTCCGATGTTCATCGCGCTACCTGTAGCGTGGGTCGCCATGGAGTTCTTCCGCGAAATCTTCCCGCTATCCTTCCCGTGGTTTTTCCTGAGCGCCGCGCAGCACGACTCACCGCCTATGTTGCAAATGATGGACCTCGTCGGCGCTTACGGTCTCTCGTTCGTGGTCGCGATGATAAACGGCATCGTTGTCGACGCGATCCTTTTCTTAAGGGCACGCGAATACGCGAATCTGCGAACGAAGCGATCCCTCGTGAAAGCAGCCGCCGTCCCAGCGGTCGTCCTTGTAGCCGCAATCTCGTACGGCGTATACCGACTCGATACGATCAAGCTCGAATCCGGCCCGAAAGTGCTTCTCGTACAAGCAAACATCGAGCAGGACATCAAGCTGGATTCCACGTTCGAAAGCGACGCCGCGCAATTCGCCAAGCACTTGTATTACGGACGGCTCGCAGTACGGGAGAATCCGGGAGCCGACCTCGTTCTGTTCGCGGAAACCATCATCCCGAGCGGTTACGGCGACGATCCCCACTATCAGAAAGAGATGTCGCTTTTCGCGAAATATTCCCGCGCGAGCGTTGTTTTCGGCGCGCTCACGACGAACTACCGCGAAGCCGGAGGCAAACCGGGAATCGCGAACACGCTGCTGCAACTGTCCGAGGACGGCGAAATCGCAGGTCGTTACGACAAGCTCAAGCTCGTTCTCGGAAGCGAATACACGCCGCTGGAAGGTCTGATGCCCTGGTTCAAGAAAGGACTGCTCCTCGTAAGCGGCCTTTACGCGGGGATGCACGCCGGCGAGGAAGTGAAGGTTCTGACAGTCGAAACCTCGGAAGGAAAGATTCTCGAATTCGGGCCAATGGTTTGTTACGACAGCGTCTACTCGTTCATTGCGAGGCAGCAGGCCGCGCTTGGCGCCGACTTTTTCGTTGTGATCTCGAACGACGCATGGTTCCGCGAAAGCTCGGAACTCGACGAAATTTCAGACGCGACGATGTTCCGCGCGGTCGAGACCCGCAAAGGAATCGCCAGGTGCACGAACTCCGGAATCAGCAGCATCATTTCGCCTTTGGGCGAGATCGACAAACTGCTGGTGGAAACCCCGGAAGGCGTCAAAGACCGCACGATCGAGGGCTTCAAATACGGAACAGTGATGTTCGAACAAGGCGAGACGATCTTCGTCCGCTTCGGCTGGCTGTTCCACTATTTGAATCTCGTCCTCCTCGCGGCGCTGCTGATCTACTCCCATGTTCGGAAGCGAAGGATCGAGCAACGCTCATGACGTTTCTGGCGGGGACAGGATTCGAACCTGTGGCCTCCGGGTTATGAGCTCATTTTTTTCAAATTCAGTCTAACCCGATAAATCCGCCGAAACTGCTATTCGTAGCCCTCCTCGGTAAGTATGGACGATTTCTAAGACGAGAAGCATTCTTGCATAAGTCGCATCGATAAGCAAGATTTGTGATGGATTGTTGGCAAAATGTTGGCACGGGTTCGTCTCACATCCTTCCCCTTGCCGAATCTCATCAATTTCAGCTAGTATTAGAGAGAGGATGGCTGGTAAGTTCAATCTGTCCGCAGAAACCGGAAAAGGATCAGCATTAGCCACCCTTGACGGAATGAGCATCGGGCGGTCTGTTTATGAGAATGTTTCTGACTGCCGTTACGACGTTCCACCAAGATGAACTTTTAGGTTTTTTAGAGATTAGAAGCAGGTGTTTCTTCCCGTTAATGCTCAGTTTTTTGTCCGTTAGGCGGGGGTTCGAACCGAGTTCCTTCAGTAGTTGAGCCATCTTGATTGAATCGGCGCATTTGATCTCTTTTTCAAGGCTTTTTAATAGATTTAGACCCTTTTCAATCGTTTCGAACCAGTTATCAGTGAGGGGCGTTCTTGAGCTTGCCGACCTCTCCGCTTCCACCAGATCGTTTTTCAATATCCCTCTCTGACGCTCGAATTCATCGTCGGAGATTCTGTCCTCGACCCTCAATCGTGTAAGGTTGTCGAGGGATTTTTGTAATCTCTCAATCTTCTTTTGCCTTTCGCGTCTCACTCCTTCAAAAAACGAACTTTCCTTTGCCATTAGTTCTGCCGCGGCTTTCCGGCAGGCGTCGGCTTCGCGTTCGCCAATCGAAAAGCCATTCAAGATTATTTGAACTTGCCGATCGAGTTCCTTTTCTTCAACAGAACGTTGGCGGCACTCGTATTCCTTTCTCTTGTGGCTACAGTGGTAATAGATATATGATTTGCATGATTTGCCGTTATCTTTTTTAGTTTCCTCCGCCGTAACTGCAAAACCGCATTCTCCGCAAGTCATCAGGCCTCGGTAAGCGAACTCCCTCTGCTTCATTCTCGGTCGATCAATCCTTCCGAGCAGCGCCTGTGCTTCGTTGAATTGTTTGAGTGTAATCATTGGTTCATGTTTACCAACGTAGCGTTTGCGGGCGAACCAGAAGTAACCGGCATAAAACTCCGATCCAAGCATCTTAAACAATCCTGATCTGCTAATCAGACTGCCTCCGCTTTTTCGTCGCACGGGAATAGTAAGTCCCATTTTGTGAGCCTCTTCAAGTAATTGAGGGACGCTATAATAACCAGTCAAAAACAGTTTCCAGAGTCGCTGAACCATCGGAAATCGTTCCCCATCCGTAATGATCCGCGCGCCATTAAAATCTCGAATATTCAGATAACCCACCGGCGCGCAAAATGGCGCCCAGCCTTGATTCAGCTTGACGTTCATTCCTCGCCGGACGTTTTGGGAAAGATCGTCCACATAGAATTTTGCCTGACTGAAAAGCATCGACAACATAAACTTGCCGGTGCTAGTGTTTTCGAAGTGGGTGTTTGGAAACTTCAAGTCCTTCAAAATTCCGAGATCGAGAAGGTGCTGAATCTGTCCGCCGTCCATAAGGTTTCGCGCAAGGCGGTTAGGTTCCCAGGACAAGATGCCGTCCGCGTTACCATCACGGATGAATTGCAAACATTCCTCGAATATCGGACGGTTGTTTGGAGTCTTGGCGCTTTTGCTTTCTCCGGGAAAGATCTTAACGACGTTTAGTCCCGCGCGATCTGCAAATTTCAAGCACTCCTGGAGTTGAGAATCCAGTGATAGGGCTTGCCGCAATACCAGGAACTTAAGCCCAAAAGCACAGAAGCCGTTCTAATCTGCCGAAAAACGGGTGTCAAACTCATCCTCCCGCAGAAGAGAAAGGCTTCCAAT
>JANLHZ010000200.1 GCA_024653775.1 Planctomycetota bacterium
GAAGGGTCAGGAACGCAAGATAAGCTTTCAGTTTCATTTCAAACCCTCGTGATTCTACTCCCGTCGAGCGCGGAAAGTTCAGCCGCCCCGACGCAGAACATTGCGATTTTGAGCTGCGCGATGATCGTGTCAACGAAAGTAAGCCCTTCATCGAGCGAGATGTTCACGCGCTCCAGTAATGCAGACGCGATTCCAGCGAGATCGGTTCCAAGCGCGATGACTTTTGCCACGTCCGCGCCCGTCGAAACGCCACCGGAACCGATGACGAGCTTGCCACCGAAATCCCGTGGAATGGCATCAAGGGACTCGAAAATCGTGAATCCGACGTCCCTGAACGGATCGAGGAGGTCGCGTTTTTTGTGGTCCGCTGTGAGAAGTTCCACATCTATGAAGTTCGTGCCCCCGGTGCCGGCGACGTCGACCCCGGCGAGATTCGTCCCGCGGACCCACTCGAAAGTCTCGCGGCTCATTCCCTGCCCGACGTCCTTCAAAAACACCGGGAACTCCGCCTCGTCCGCGAGCTTCGCGATTTTGTCCTTCAGATGCACGAAGTTCGTATCGCCGCTTTTTTGCGCGACCTCGTGCATCGGATTAAGGTGGACGAAGAGTCCGTCCGCGCGGAGCATGGAAACGAGTCTCTTGCAATCATCGATCGTAATATCGTAGTTGAGCGAAACGCCGCCTATGTTCGCGAAAAGCGGCACATCTGGGCAGAGGTCGCGCACGTCGAACGAATGCAGCACCGACTCGTCCTTCAGGACTATCCTGCCGGAGCCGATGGACAGCGCGATCCGCTTTTCCTGCGCGATCTTCGCGAGGCACCCGTTGATCTTCGCGGACCGATCCGTTCCTCCGGTCATAGAACTGACGATTATAGGCGCCATGAGCTTCCGTCCGAGGAAATCCTTCGTCGTGTCGATCTTCGCGAAATCGACTTCGGGCAGGCTCTGGTAATTTAGCCTCACGAGGTCGAAAGGCGACTTCTGAAGGACGAACCTCGTCTGGTCGCGAAGATCGAGCACGCCGTCGATGTGGGCGTCTTTTCTATTGCTCAGTTCGTCCCGATGCGATTCCATTTTGCGTTCTCCGATTTGTTATCTTTGATCGAGTGTCAGCCGCAGATAACTCCGAATCGTCTGACGCAGTCTTTGCAGTCGTTGTGATACTCTCCTTTGTCGAAGGGTTCAAACCATTCCGTGAAATCCGGACTCGCGCAGATTTCGTCCAGCGTGCGGTAATGGAGATTCCCGAAAATCCGCTTCTGATACATCCGCTTTTGCTGACTCAGATCGAAGTACTCGCGATTATACATCAGCGCCGCGCAGGGAACGACGTCTCCGTCCTTGGTCACGCCGACGACGATGTATCTGCACGGCGGAAGCTCGCCCACCTCGAACGCGGGCAGGCGCAGGTCGATTTCGTAGGTCCGCGCGAGTTCCTTCGTCAGCGCAATCACGTCCGCGAGATCGTCCGGCGGATAGAAATACAGACTCTGCTTCAGGTCCGCCTCGTGATAGACCTCGATATTGTTCACGTGGACCTCGCGAATTTCGAGGCTGCTTGCGAGGTCGATGAACGCGGGAAGCTCGCGATAGTTTCGCCCGGATGCCGTGAACGTCGAATTCAGATACGGGAATCCGGAGCCGCGGCGCGCCTTCACCCTACCGAGCCTCGAAATGCCGGCGAGCACTTTCGAGTAATCGCCTCCGATGCGGATTTTGTGATACGTCTTCGCCGACGCGGCGTCGAGGCTGACGCTGATCGTGTGCAGGCCAAGCTCGACGATCCGCTCGCAGGTCCGCTCGTCGAAATGCATTGCGTTCGTTACCGCGTGGGTCAGAAGCTCCGGATACTCCGCGCGAATAGTTGCGAGAATTTTCAGGAATTCCGGATGCTGGAACGTCTCGCCGGTAGTTCCGAAGTCGAGCCGTTCGAACCTCCCGAGCGCGGGCAGAACGCGGTCGATCACGCCTGCGCTCATATAACCCTTGTCCGAGTAGTATCGGTTCAAAGAGCACATCGAACACCGTAGCGCGCACTCCGCGCTGAGTTCGAGCGAAATGAGATCGAATTTCATAGCTCCCCCCCGATCTTGTAATCCTGGATCTTCTTGTTGAGCGTCGGGTGGGAAATTCCAAGGAGTTCCGCGGCTTCGCCCTTCCTGCCGTTCGTGTGGCGGAGCGCCGCTACGATCGCGATTCGTTCCGCGTCCGCGATGCTCATCACGCGATTCCCTATCTCGCCCATTCCGCGGACGGTGCTTTTGTCGGTGATCTCCGACGGAAAATGCTCGGGCAGGATCGTACGCGAATTAGTGATGATGAGCGCGCGCTCGATCGCGTTGTGAAGCTCGCGCACGTTCCCTGGCCATGAGTGGCTTTCAAGCAGCTTCACGCTCTCCGGACTCAGCCTGAGATCGCGGCGGTTCATCTTCGCGCCGAGAACCGTTAGGAAGTGCTCCGCTAGAATGCGAATGTCTTCTCTCCGCTCCCGCAGCGGCGGAACGTCGATCTGAATCACACGAAGCCTGAAAAGCAGATCGTCGCGGAATCTTCCTCCGCGGACCTCCTCCGCAAGATCGCGATTCGACGCGCACGCGATCCGCGCGTTCGTTCGGATGGTCTCGGTGCCGCCGACGCGGTAGAACTCGCGCTCCTGCAGGACGCGCAGCAGTTTCGGCTGTAGATCGAGCGGGAGTTCGCTGATCTCGTCCAGGAAGAGCGTTCCTCCGGACGCAAGCTCGAACCTCCCGGCCTTGCGCTTGTCCGCGCCAGTGAAGGCGCCCTTCTCGTGGCCGAAGAGTTCGCTTTCGATAAGAGTCTCGGAAATCGCGGCGCAGTTGATCGCCTCGAACCGCGCGTTCCTCCGGGGGCTGAGGCTGTGGAGCATCCGCGCGACGAGTTCCTTCCCGACCCCGGTTTCGCCTGTGATGAGGACAGCCACGTCCGCGGGCGCGGCTTTGCGGACGAGATCGAGCGCGATAGCGATTTTCTTGCTCGAACCGACGATGCGGTACTTTTCTTCGACCATCGTTCGCAGCGAGTCCGCCTCCGTCTGAGTCCGCGCGAGAATGAGCGCGCCACGCGCGTAGGTCGCGATCTTGCCTGCAACGTGGGCGAACACCTCCAGGTCGCTCCGCGTGAACCTCACCTCGCGACCTGGGCGATCCTGCTCGCGAATATCGGCGTAGATGAACCCGAGCGGGATTCCGTCATACGAGAGCGACACCGCCATCGCGCTCTGGATTCCTTTCGCAAGGAAACTTTTCGCGTCCCGGCTTCGCATATCCTCCTCGACGTCCTCGACGAGGATCGCTTCGCTGCTCGCGCCGAGTCTCCGCACCACCGACCGGGGCGGCCTGAAACCGTGGTCGGACTTCCCCGAGACGTGGCGGAACACGAGATCCTCGTTCGCCCGGCCCTGCGTAGCGCAGCCGGAAAGATCGAGGTACACCCGATCGCAGCCGATAAGATCCCGGAGTATCGGAAGCGAGCGCTCCGCGATCGCTTCGAAGTCGAGTACGCCGGAGACGTTTTCGTCCATCTCGAAGACCTTGCGGATTCTCGATACGAGCTCCGAGTCCTGAGCGCCGCTCGTCTGAAGGATGTCCGCACTCTTCGCGCTGATTGTGCTTTTGACGAGGAGCTTGTCATCCTCCTCCCTCCCGGCTTTGGCGACGGTGTCCTTGTCCTCCTCGCGCTGGTCGTTGATGACCTCGAACAGCGTGTCCCCCACGAGGAATCTTTCCCCCGGACCGACGAGGACTTCGCCTTCGATCCGGGCGCCGCCGACAAGGGTGCCGTTGCGCGATCCGAGGTCGCGGACAACGAGCGCACCGCCCGCGGCGCGTATCTCCGTGTGCTTTCTCGACGCAGTGTCGTCGCGAATGTGGATGTCGTTTTCACGCACCCGGCCGATGGTGTACAAACCTCCGACTTCGAACGTCTTCCCTGAGTCGTTGCCCTTGACGATCTTTATCTGCATAACGGGATTCTTTCACACCTCGCGCGCTGATACAAGCGCTTAGCGGGTGTGCGGGCGTCCTCGTTTGCGCACAATAACTTCCAGCACCCGAGACGCGTGCTCTACCGCCCGTCTGTAATCTCCACGTGCCGGGCACTCTGGAAGTGACCGGCACGTCCGCGTCCGCGCATCAATTCCCAGTTCCCAATTGCGCCTTTTTCTTCTTCCGAAACCAAAGCGCGTACAACGCAACTACGATCACCGCGAACAAAATCGTTCCAACGGCGATATGGGTCTTGAACTTCTCCTCGATCTGATTCAGCGCGTCCAAAGGAGTACCGTCCTTGCCCGCGAGCGTCCCGAACCAGTATCCGAGCGCGCAGAGTAGCGCGCACCAGAGTCCCGCGCCCGCGCCGGTGTAGATGGAGAACTTTTTCAGGTCCATCCCCGCGAGTCCCGCCGGAAAGCTGATGTACTGCCTGACGACGGTAATCAGCCGCCCGGTGAACGTACCGACCTCGCCGTGGCGCTCGAAGAACGCTTCCATCCGGTGAAGTCTTTCGGGTTTCAGCCCGAGGAATTTCCCCCACCGCTCCAGAAAAGGCCGGCCGAGGTAGTACGCGATCGCGTAGTTTATGTACGCGCCGATAAGGCTTCCGACGATGGCGCACAGAACAGCAAGGTACGGATCCATTTTGCCCTGCGCCGCAAGGTAGCCCGCCGGGATCATCACGATCTCGCTCGGGAACGGAACGAAACTAGATTCGAGCACCATGAAAAGGATGATCCCCGGATATCCGAGCGTTACGATCGTATCGACCACCCAAGTCGTCACTGCGGCGACAAATTCTTTTAAATCCTGGATCAATGTAACGGCTCCGGCATTGCGACTGCGTTATTACAGTTGTAACCTCAGTTGAAAGTTGTTATAATCCATTATCCCCTTCAAGACTTTTTTCACATTCCGTTTATGCGACTGAACCCTTACCTCATCGTAATCGCGACCGTTGCGGTTCTGGGCACGACATTTCTCGCTTCCTGCCAGGAGGTCGAGATTTACGTCTACGAAAAGGACGAATACTCCGATTTCGGCGATCTCCGCGGCCTGATGGCGAACGTCCGCGAATGCACCGCGAACCTAAAAAACGATTATCTCACCCACGACTGGCGAAGCTATCGCGACAACGCTAAATACCTAGTCCAGATCACTCAGGAAATCAAATACTACCAGAAGCCGCTTACGTACGGCTACACGAAGAACGACGAACACACGTATGAAGCGTGGGACAGATACCAGGAGCGCGCGTATACGAGCGCTCTGAAGATCGAGCGTGACGCGAGCTACCGCTCCCTCGGCAAGTTCAAGGCGAACCTGGAAGAAATGGCGCGCACCTGCAACGCCTGCCACGAGATGATGGACGAAAACTTCCGCTTCGATCCGAATCCGAACGTCGGGTGACCTTCACTCGCTGTTCTGGCAATCGCTCTTCTGACGGTTGTTCCTGTCCGGCTCGTGGAAATACGCTTTCAACTCGCCGGTGAGGAATGCGGTCAGTTTGCGCAGAAGATCCTCCCGCATTTTTTTCTGCTTCGAGAGGGTTTTCTCGTCCGCCAGGTTTTTTGTCGTCAGATCGTTTTCGATGCCCGCAAGCAACTCCTCGGCCTTCGCCTTCACGTTGTCGTCGAGAGCTTTCTTCGCGTCGCCAGAGAGGTCGAAACCCGCGATCTGTTTCGACGCGTCGCGAAGTCGACTCGTGACTACGAAACGCTCCACGCACGCCATCGACTCGTCCAGAGGAGGACTCTTGTCCGTCCCCGTCACTGCGTATCTCACCGCGGTGAAGAACTTCTTCCGCGAGATTGCAGACTTCTCCGCCGCTGAGTAGATCACCTCGCTTATGCGCTCCTTCGTCCAGGGCCTAGCGTTCATGAGTTCGTCCGCGAGCGAGTCGAGGTCAGCCGCGAGGGCCTTCGCGCTGACGTCGCCTGAAACGAGTGCGGACGCGTCGTAGCCAAGCTCGGACTTGAAAATGAAATCCGCGTACTGGAGCCAGTCGCCGAAGGTGTCCATCCGCGTCTGCAGAAACGGAGTCATCCGCGGAATCCAGCGGCCTATGTACTCGCGAAGTTTTTTGTCGTATTCCGCGGGGCCGAGCGCCCGAATGTAGTGTCCGCTCACCGCCCTGCGCAGCTTCACGAGGTCGAACACGGGGCCGGACTTCTTCACCCTTCCGAGATCGAAGACTTCGAGCATCTCTTCCTTGGAAAAAATCTCCTTCTCGTTCCCGGCGTCGTCCTTCGGGAAGGACCAGCCTTGCAGAGCGAGAAAGTTCAGCATCGCGCCCGGAAGCACACCGATGTCCTGATAGAACAGCAGCGAGCAAGGATTCTTGCGCTTCGAAATCTTGCTTTTATCCGCGTTTCGAAGCAGCGGCATATGCGCGAACTCAGGAGGTTTCCAGCCGAACGCCTGGTACAGAAGAATGTGTTTGCTCGTCGATGCTATCCACTCTTCCGCGCGGATTACGTGCGTGATTTCCATCAGGTGGTCGTCGACGACGTTCGCGAGGTGATACGTCGGAAAGCCGTCGCTTTTGAGCAGAATCTGGTCATCGGTTTCGCGGTTCGACCATCTGATCTGCCCGCGGATCAGGTCGCTGAAAACGACTTCGCCGTCTACGGGGACTTTCAGCCGGACGGTGAACGACTTTCCGTCCGCGAGGTTCTTTTCGACTTCCTCCGCGGATAACCCCCGGCAGGCGCGATCGTAGCCGCCGAAGAGCTTTTCCTTCGCGCGTTGTGCCCTTACGGCCTCGAGTCGTTCCGCAGCGCAGAAGCAGCGATACGCGGAACCGTTTTCAAGGAGCTGCGTCGCGGCTTTCTGATAGTGCTCCGTGCGTTCGCTCTGTCTGTAAGGACCGTTCGGACCGCCTTTATCCGGACCTTCGTCCCAGTCGAGGTCGAGCCACGAAAGCGCTTCGAGAATCATTCGCTCGCTGTCCGGATCGTAGCGCGCGCGGTCGGTGTCCTCGATCCTGACGATGAACCTCCCGCCATGCTTACGGGCGAACATCCAGTTGAAGAGCGCGATGTACGCCGTTCCGACGTGCGGATCACCGGTGGGACTTGGAGCGATTCTCGTAACAACCTGTTTTGTCATTTTAATACTGTCTGGCAGAGTCCGTGACTTCCGCGGGATTTTCCGCGGGCTTCACAGGTTATACAGTATCGAAGCGCTTCTGAATCGAAAGTCGAAAATTATCGATCAAAGCGACTTCAGCATCGCGATGAATTCCTTGACGTCTTTCGCTTTCTTGAGGAACGACCTCACCTTTTTGATCTTTTCAACGTCCTGGAGCTTTCTGATTCTTTGCATCAGACGACGATCGTCTTTTTCGAACCTGATTTCGACCGCTGTCTCGATTCCATCGAGAAGTCCTTCCCGGATACCTCTTTCGATGCCCTTTTCGATGCCCTTTTCAATGCCTTTTTCGTATCCCTCTTCCATCAGTTTTTCGGCGGTTGTGACGAGAGTTTCTTTTACTTTTCCCATTTTACACTCCTCGGCCATCTCGCTTACTTCCTGAGGCGTAATGTCGGACGTCGCTACAATGTAGGTCAGACTCGTCTCAAGGACTTTTTTGTACTTTCCTTCGTTCAGGTGCGCGAGCGCTTCCTTCACAACATCAATATTAGCATGGCTGAACCTTCTCCACAACAACATAAGAATGCCCATCAGGTCTCTTGAACCCCGTATCTCTTCTTTTTTCAATCTCGGAACGTCAATGACTTCAACGCGGGCGTCCAGATTCCAGTCGTCGAATTCCTGGTCGAGTCCGAGAATCCTCGCGAGGCGGTTTCCGCGTTTCCATGGCCTTCTGCCGTGGTAGAGGACGATAGTCAGGACCGAAGAGACCTTTCTTTTCTCGTTCCTGTGTTCTCTCAGCGCACGGATGTTGTATTCCGCTATTTGTAGTCCGACCTCGTCGTCCTGATAGCTCTTGTGCTCGAAAATCAGGGTGATGCGTTTCACTCCATTTTTCGTATCCACCTCGAACACGAGGTCCGGCTTTCGTTCGTCTAGCGATCCGTCGATAGTTTCGCCCTTTATACCGACCTTACTTGACATCCACGCTTTGCTTGCTACTGCACGCGCGCCATGCAAATCGCCGCTGCATCGCCATATTTCATAATATTCCTGCTTCGCGGCGATTCGCCTGGCGCGCGTTCGCTACGCCCTCAAAGCATGCCTACCAAGTAAGGTCGGTATACGAGACGCAGAGTACGCAGATCGAGCCGAGCGAGCGTCTTTGGATCTAGATAGTGACGAAGGAGGCTCCGCATAACGCCGATCACAGCGAAAACCGACATGGCGAACTTGTCCGCGGCGTCCTTGATTTCGAACAAACGTTCCTTCATGGCGCCCTTTTAAAAATAATGCTGGAGCGCGGCAAGGGATTTATCTTATAATTCCCGCCTTCACCACGAGGCCACATATTCGGGTCGAATCCCCCAGAAACGATATTCCTTACACGGACACGACTATGAAAAGACTGTTTTCATTCGCCATCGTCGTACTCGCTATTTGCGTTTTCCAGGGCTGCCTGTTCCTCAGAATGGAGCACGGGCATCCGCCCGACGCAGCCGCGGCCCAGAGGATTCAGCACGGAGGCGGAACCAGCGGCGACATCATGGGCGCAATAGGCGCGCCGACCCGCATCGAAGATCAGGGAGATAGAACCTGGCTCTTTTACGACTACACCGTCTGGCAAGGGTGGCTAGGCGGATTCGGCATCTGGCTCGGAAGGCTCGACGGCGCCACCGACACGATGGTCGTAATGCTCCAGAACGGCAAGGTCGTGAACGTGTTCAAGGGTCCGCAGGGACAGTCGAATATTGCTGTAGACAGCGAATTTTGGTTCTGGCCGTTCTGACCCTGGAAGTTGGTTCCGACTCCAGCTTTCGAAAATCTGCAATTATAAAACGATGAGCTTCGACGAAATCTTCCTGAACTGCGACGCGACCGAAATGGCTCGGCTGGTTCGTGAAAAGCAGGTTTCGGCGAGGGAGCTCATCGAAACGGCGATCTCGCGGGCAGAGCGGCTGAATCCGCAACTGAACGCGATAATCTACTGGCTGAAGGAAGAGGCGCTGAACCTGGCGGATAAAGTCGTTCCGGATGCCCCGTTCGCTGGCGTCCCGTTTCTGATGAAGGACATCCTCGCGACTGTCGCGGGTACGCCGCAGGTATCCGGGAGCAGGTTTCTGCTGGACAACGTCGCCGATTTCGATACGCATATCACGACGAGGTTCCGGAAGGCCGGGCTGAACATTTTCGGTAAGACGAATACGCCGGAATTCGGTCTGACCTGCACCACCGAACCCGAGGTTTTCGGCGCGTGCAGGAATCCGTGGGACCTCGCGAGGACCACAGGCGGCTCGAGCGGAGGCGCAGCGGCGGCAATCGCGGCGCGCATCGTTCCAGCCGCGCACGGAAACGACGGAGGCGGATCGATCCGCATTCCCGCAAGCTGCTGCGGACTCTTTGGACTGAAACCCACAAGGGGCCGCGTTTCGATGGGACCGCGCATAGGCGACATCATGGGAGGCCTTGTGGTCGAAGGCGTGCTTTCGAGGAGCGTCCGCGACACCGCCGCGCTGCTCGACGTCATCTCTGGTCCAGAGCCGGGAGATCCATACTACGCGCCTCCGCCCGACGAACCGTTTGCGCTGTCCGCGAAGCGAAAGCCGGGAAGGCTCCGGATCGCGGCGAGCACGCTGAGCTTCACCGGTGTCCCCGTGCATGACGAATGCAAGGAAGCGGTTCGCAATACTGCAAAACTCCTCGAAGGCCTCGGCCACCACGTCGAGGAGAAGGCTCCGGATATTAGCGGCGAGCTTGTCAGCCAGGCGTTCATTGCCGTGTGGGGCGCGGGCTGCGCCGCGGCGATCGACGGTCAGTCGAAGCTGCTCGGAAGGAAGCTCGATCCGGGAAAGTTCGAGACGATGACGTGGGCGCTCTACGAGATGGGAAAGCAGGTCGGCGCGTCGGATTATCTGATGGCGATGTTCGTCCTGCAGGGACTCGGACGGGAACTCGCGGCATTCCTGACGGATTTCGACGTCTGGATGACGCCGACTGTGGCGGAACCTCCGCCGGTGCTTGGGACATTCGACTCGCCGAAGGACTTTCCACTGCAGGGACTTTTCCGTGCGGCTGCGTTCTGTCCGTTCACAGGACTTATGAACGCCACCGGACAGCCCGCGATGAACGTACCTCTCCACTGGACCGCGGACGGCCTCCCCGTCGGCGTTCAGTTCGTCTCACGTTACGCGGACGAGGCGACGCTTCTTAAGCTCGCGACTCAGCTCGAAGAAGCGCGTCCCTGGGCGGATCGACTGCCGCCGGTGCACTAGAAAATCTTTCCGTCATACGAATATTCAGGTATAATCGTACGGTCGGACGAATCTGTATTTAAGGTATGCGGGATGAACGAAAAAGAAATAGCTGAAATCTGGAAGATCGTCAGAGAGAATGCCGAAGGGTTCAAGGAACTTCGGGAACAATCGGCCGAAACCGATCGGCAGATGAAAGAGACCGATCAACGGATGAAAGAAACCGATCGACAGATACTGGAGACAAAGCGATCCGTTCAGGAGACCACCGAACAGATGAAAGCTACGGACAAGAAAATCGCGGAGTTGAATAGGGAGTTGAGCAAGAAGATGGCGTTCTTAACCGATGCGTGGGGCGAATTCGTCGAGGATCTTATTGCGCCAGCGGTGAAGACGTTCTACGAATCGAAGGGGAACGAAGTCTCCGAGTTCATGCTTCGGCAGAAGTCGAGAATCAACGGGCAGCATATGGAAGTCGACGTGATATGTTACGTTGAGGAAGCGGAAAATCAGTATACGGTTGCGGTAGTTTCCGTCAAAAACCACATGCGACCCGACGACATAAACAAGCTGCTTTCCGACCTTGAAAAGTTCTTCGATTTTTTCCCGCAGTATCGAAATTGCAGACTGAACGCCATCGCCGCGGGGGTAAGGTTCGATCCGGAAGTTGTGACGTACGCGCAGAGAAAGGGAGTCTACGCGGTCGTGCCGTCGGGCAAAGCGGTCGAGTTTCAGGTTCCGGATTGGTTCGAACCGAAGGTCTGGAAATACGAGCCG
>JANLHZ010000203.1 GCA_024653775.1 Planctomycetota bacterium
TATAGCGGGATTCTGTAGTAGTGTGCTCGTGAGAGCATATTTTCCAGATAGTAGAGGATCGAAGAAACGCCTTACGGCGCCACTACGAACGCGAACTACCCCGTGAACAGTTACGACGATGGAATTCGGTCTGCGCCGCGTCTGGCTGCTTTTATCTTCTGGGTGACTTCATTCAAAAACACAAAAATGAAAAATCAGAAACTCGTGATGCTCGCCGCTTTGTTTATCCTCGCCATAACGAGCGTGGCGCGCGCTGAGGAATGGTGGGACGACGAATGGTCGCACAGGGTGACGTTCAGCAATCCGCGCCAGAACGATACGGCCCGCGCCGACCTCCACCTCGTATTTCCCTGCGGAATGGAAATGCAGCCCCACGGCCGGGACGTCCGCGTCGTCAACGAATCCGAAGAGATTCTCCCGTGCTTCCGCGTCTGGACCGAGCCGGGGGACATGTGCGAGTTAATCATCAAAAATGAGAACGCGCAGGGGAACGTGTACGTCTACTACGGCAATCCCGGAGTTCGTGACGATCCGCCCGCGCTTGAAGATCACACCGGACTGATGCTCGAAATCAGCGAGCGACCCGCGAACCAGGGCCATCCGAACAATCTCCGCGAGATGCGAAGTATGATCCAGCGCGCAAGGCAGAGCGTCTACGGGAGGACGATGCGAAACCTCGTCTGGGACGGCTACAATCCCCTCGGACCGAGCGAGTACTTCATCTCGAACTTCGTCGGCACTCTCGAAATCAAGGAGGCAGGGACTTACAAGTTCGCCACGCTCAGCGACGACGCGAGTTTCGTTCTGATCGACGACGAGCTTGTGTGCGAGTGGCCTGGAGGGCACGGTCCGCAGCCTAGCGTCAATCCAAACAGGGAACAGAACGGCTGGTTCGTCTACAGCGGAAGCGTGGAACTAAGCGCAGGCGTTCACAAGTTCGAGTACCTTCACGAGGAAGCACAGGGCGGCCAGGTGATGGCGTGCTACTGGTCGAAGCCGGGGGAAAGTGGATTCGTTACGCTTCCCGGAGAAGCGTTCACACAGCTTCGAAGACTCTCGCGGCTGAAAATCGAGGAGCGCGGCAAACCCGTGTGTCCGACGTTCACTTACGTGAGGCGCAGCGAAGTCGACCTCGGCGCCGACCGGAAGTGCCTCGAAATCGAATTCATCGATTACACAGACGGAGAAGTCCCCGTGATCTCGAAGTCCTACGACTTCGGCGACGGCGTCACGGGCCCGGGATCGCCCCGGCCGGTGCGGCACGTCTACCTCAGCTACGAGAAATACAACGTCACGCTTAGGGTCAGAGACGAGGCCGGGAACGAATACAGTGTAACCCGGAATCTTAGGTGCGACATTCTCTTCCACCAGGGCGACGACGAAAGACGCATCGAAAAGTACATCGACATCGTCGAGGGCTACGACTTCTCGCGCCTTTCCCGCGCGTCCCTCGAAACCGCGCTCGTTCTCGTTTCATGGAACGAGCCGCGAAAGGAACTCGAAGGGAGGATTTATGACGCACTGATTTCCCGCGCAGGCGAGTCCATGAACGAGATGGAACTCCTGCGCTACAAAGGCGATCTCGCCGACATCTGCGTCGCGGAGCTTCAGAGTTTCGATCGCGCGCGGGAGCTTTTCGAAGATCTCAGCCGGAGCGGGTCCGCGCAATATCAGATCGTCGGCGTCCGCGGACTTGCGCAGGTTCATTACGAGCTTTCCGAGTACGACGAGGCAAAGCGACTCGCAACGGATGTCCTCGCGTCGAACGTCCGCGGTTCGCAGATTCAATTCCTCCGGGCCGCGATCGTTCTTGGCGACGTCGCGGCGATGCAGGGAGACGCGGCTTCAGCGAAAGCCGCGTACGAGAGCGCGGAGCAGTACCGCATCCTGGAATTGACCGACGAGCAGGAAATACTCGCGCGGAACGCTTATCCGCCGCGGGCGATAAATTTTCTTTATCGCCAGGAATTCATCTCGGCGCTCCGGGAATGCGAGTCGTGGGAGCTTGCGTTCCCCGCGGACAAGATCGATGGGTATCTCCAGGTTTTACAGGCCCGCTCGATGATCGGCCTAGAGCAGTACGAACGGGCCAGAAAAGCGCTGGAACTCGGGCTTCGAGTGAATCCGAGGTCGAATTACGCGGACGAGCAGACCTACCTCCAGGGGGCGTGCCTTTTCCACCTCGGGAAGTTCGACGAGGCGAAAACGAAGTTCGAATCCATCGCTGAGGAGTATCCGCAGAGCGATCTGCTCGATCAGGCGGAACGATACGCAAGGAGATGCGCGGAAGCCGCGGAGGGCGCGGAACCTTCGGATGAGGAGAATCTGGACGAGATCGGGGACTGAGAACCACACGATTTCGGATTTCAGCCACGCGCCCGCTAGTGCGCCAAGATTATCGAGATTTTAGATTTCAGATTGAAGCTGCGACGACGCGATAGACTGGAAACCTTTGCGTTTAAAGTATAAATATAAAACATCGGGAGCGATGGCATAATCCGGCGGGAGCACGTGTTTAATATCGGCGCCGGGTGATGCGCCTTGCTGGTTCAATATTCACTTATAAAAATCTTCTATTAAAACGGCGTTGTTGCACAAATGAAAGCGATACAAATTCCTTCAATGGTAGGCAAGACCGAACGTGGGAGTACTAGCGAACCGTCAAAAATGCCAGATTTCTCATACCTGTCGCCTA
>JANLHZ010000225.1 GCA_024653775.1 Planctomycetota bacterium
TGCAACGCGTGAGCGTTGCGACTCCTTCAGGCGAGACGCCTGAAGGAGTCGGGAGCGCGGAATCCGAAAAAAGAAGAATTCAGCCGCGAAACTCAGTGACTGTTAGAATGGAATTCGTTTGAATGATTGTTCGGTGGTTAGTGGTCATAATTCGTAATTCGTAATTAGTAATTGAACTCCGTGGCTGTTTTCGGCTCTATCATTTCGAAAGACCTCATATCCCTCGGAAGGGATCGCGGGCTTGCGCTTCGCAGGTTCACGCTCGCGCTGATTTTCCTCGTGAGCATCATCATCGTCTGGCTTTCGGTTGACGAAGAATCCCAAGCGAGAGAAAGCTTCAAGTTCTCGATCGAGATCTACGAAATCCTGCGCATCGTGTTCCTTTCCATCGTATGCCTCATCGTCCCGATCCAGGTCGCGACGCTCCTTTCCTCGGAAAAACAGAACCGCACGATCGAGCTGCTTCTGCTCACGCCGCTGAAACGTAATCGAATCCTGATCGAAAAGTACATCTCCGGTTGCTGGCGTATCGCCGGGCTGCTTCTGCTATTCTTTCCACCTGTGGTTTACGTGGCGTACCTCGCGCGGGTCGATCCGCTCGTCGTTCTGATCGACCTCGCGATCATCGCGTCCACAGGAATCGCGGTCGGGGGAGTCGCGATGTTCTTCGCGACTCTGGCGAAACGCTCCGACGCGGCGGTGGGCTGGACTATTTTCACCATCGCAGTGCTCGCGGGGAACTTCGGGATGATGGCGGGGATCGTCAGCGAGTTCGGCAGAGGCCCGACCCGCGCGAGCGCGCGCGAACTTGGGACGCAGCTTATCATTGTCACGAATCCCCTGTTCGCGCTCGACTGGCTTCCGAACTATTCCGGGATGACGTACTACGTTCTCTGCTCGCTCACGATCGGAGGACAACTGCTGACCGCGCTCGCCATGGTGTTCGTGTCGAGCAGGCTGATCGAGGTGACCGTGAGGGATCGGCTATCGCCGGAAGCGTCGAAAAGCGCGGAGAAGATTCTTTCGTCCGCCAAAGTCCGCAAGCAGCGGAAACTCAAAAAAATGAAAGTAATGCAGAAACTCTGGAAGCTTCTCGACAGCAATCCGGTAACGTGGCGCGAAATCCGTTGGTTCGGCGCGTGGAAGACCCGAATATTCTCGGTACTGATATTCATCGGAATCTTTTCGGCGGAGATGGTCAACATAGGCGATTTACTTTATCGATTTTACTGGATAAAAGGATCGAACCGCTTCAGGCACCCCCTGATCTTCAACGATGGCACGCAGGCCGGGATTCTGCTTTCGATGCTTTGCATGCTCTGGTTTGCGCTGATGATCAGAAGCTGCGCGATGTTCTCGAAGGAACGGGAACTCCACTCCTTCAAACTTCTGGGGCTGACGCCGCTTCACCCGTACGAAGTGTTCTGGGGAAAATACAAGGCGGTTTTCAGGTTCGAGCGGGCGTCGATCGTTATCGTGGCGTTCCAGTTTATTCTGATGTCGTTCTCGCTCCAAATTTCCGCGGAGCGCGCAGCCGCGCTGGCGACTACGATTTTCGTTTGGACGAACTTCTACGTGCTCGCGTCCGCGTTCTTCTCTATCCTGCTCAAAAAGACCGGACGCACCATCGCGCTTATGCTGTGCGTCGCAATCGCGCTCAACGTCCTTCCGATGATGTTCTACAACCTGTACCGCCACGAAATCACTTCCGAGTGGAGCTTCATGTTCGCCCCGTCTCATCTGATTCACGTCCTTTTGATCATTATACAGAAGTTCAACACGGACATACTGAACTCCGAAGGACTGACAATCTCCTGCGCGGGCGGAATCGCTTTCGCCGCGGCGTTCTGCGCGATGTTCATCGGGTTCTTCCTAAGACTGTACCGCGGGTTCGTCAGAGTCTCTCAGGATTAAGAAACTATCGTAGGCGCCCGGGACCGCGGACGTCCTCGTCCGCAAAAGCCGTCTAACGTCTCGCTTGACGGCTCCGAATTATCGATGTCGCTTGCTTATACGTATCGCATACAGTTATTCACATCCGGAGTTCAAGGACTCCTTCCAAGAGTC
>JANLHZ010000238.1 GCA_024653775.1 Planctomycetota bacterium
TTCGTAGTGTGCTCGTGAGAGCATATTTTAGCGGTGTGGTGGATCAAAGAAACGCCTTACGGCGCCACTACGAACGCGAACTACCCCGTGAACGGTTACGTCGATTCAATTCTTCGCGGCTTTGCGAGAAACGATACAGAACCCGCCGTTATTAATGTTTTGCGCAAGGACGCAAAGAATTCAACGCTGACAGTGAATGGAGAGCGACATTTACTTTTTGTCTGCATAAATCCGCATGCGCACCCGCCGACGGGGACGTCTGCATTCCCAGCTTGCGCGGACGGTGAAACAGTGTATCATTTAAAAGCAAAGGTTGCCCGCGCGTTCTTCCGCTTCACCTGGATTCATAAATGAAATGTCCTGTCTGCGAGGCATGGGCCGAGCCGGGCGCGAAAACCTGCGCGTCCTGCGGCTACGACGTCGGCCTTTTCGATTCGATCCGCGATCTGAAGGACGAAATCGCAAAGTGCAGGACCGACCTCGGGGCGGTGCTTCAAAGGATGCACTCGCTCGGGCTGAAGTTCGAGCAGCTCGGGCAGGCGGCATCCGAAAAACTCACGGAAGCCATCCGCCAGCAGTCTCCGGAGAAACCCGCGCCCACGGAAAGCTCCGGATTCACTGAAGTCCCGGAGCAATCGGAAGCCGCGGAAGTTCGGGAGCCGAGGAGAGCGATTCCGGTGAACGACCCGCGGACGGATGAGACGGGCACGGAGGAGCCGGACGAGGCGGCCGATCGGAATCTATCGCGATCGGATTGGATCGATCAGACGATCGAGCGATCGAAGCGCGCCGAGTACGAGAAAAGGCTCGCGAGGAGACCTTCGCAAACGGAAGTGAACTTCGGGCAGAAGTGGCTGCTGATCGCGGGGGTCGTCGTGTTCGTTCTCGGCGTCGGGTTCTTCCTGAAATACAGTTTCGACAGGGGCTGGATCGGTCCCGCGGGACGGGTCGGGATGGCGTACTTAGCGGGATTCATCTGTCTCGCGATAGGCGAGTGGCTGCGCCGGTCGATTCCAAAATTCGGACTCGCGCTCATCGGCGGCGGAATCGCGACGCTGTACTTCGCGACCTTCGCTGCGTTCCAGATTTACGGACTGATCGAGCAAAGCGTCGCGTTCGGGATCATGGTCGTGATCACGGCGGGCGCGGGCGCCGCGGCGCTTCGAAACGATGAGCTCTGGCTCGCCATTCTCGGCCTCATCGGAGGGTTCCTGACGCCCGTGGTTCTTTCGACCGGCGTCGACAACCAGATCGCTCTGATGACGTATATGACGATCCTTAACGCGGGCATTCTGTGGATTTCCATCTGGCGGAGATGGACGCTTCTTAACTACCTCGGATTCGCGTTCACCTGGGCCTTGTTCCTCGGCTGGTATTTCGAGCACTACAGTTCCGGAGCGTTCTACGACGAGGACGGCATCAGGCATTTCTACTCCGGGTCGAAGTTCGCGACCACGATGGTGTTCATGAACGTCTTCTTCGCGATCTACGCGCTCGCGCCCTTCCTGCGGCACCTGCTCGACAGGGCGAAGGCAAAAGCCATCGGGCATGTGATCTCGGTTTTGAACTCCTGCATCGCGTTCGCGCTTTCTTACGCAATCGTGAGCGATAGATTCGAATCCGAAACCGTAAGCGTCGTCACGCTTGCATACGCCGGATTCTTTTTCGCGATCGCGCCCGTGTTCCACATTCGAAGACGAGAAGGGGGAAGCGTCGCGCCGGAAGCGTTCATGATCGCGCAGGGAATCGTGTTCCTAGCGATCACGGTTCCGATATATTTCTCCGACCACTGGATCAGCTTTTTCTGGGCCGTGCTCGCGGCGGCGATGATTTACGTCGGCGCGAGGATCAGAAACCTCGAACTGACGGTGTTCAGTTTCCTTCTTCTGCTCGCGGCAACGTCGAAGTTCTACTTCCTCGACCTGAAGTTCACGTTCGAACTGGATCTCTCCGAGCTTTCATATTCCCGCGGGTTCAGGGATATGCTCCCCGAGAGAATTCTCACCGCGTTCATGGTGGTCGCGTCTCTCGGCGCGGCGTCGATTCTGGTCCGCAGGGCGAAAACATTCATCGACGAAAGCGGCATAATCGAGCGCTTCGCGGGACTGACGTTCCTCGGCACCCTTCTCGTCACGCTGACACTCGAAGTCGCGGCATACTTCCACGACTACGCTTCGAAGGCTCAGTTCGCCTCGATTTCAGTGCTCTGGACCGTTTATGCAATCGCGCTGATGATCCTCGGCTTCGCGCGGAACTCGTCACTACTCCGGAGGCTCAGTTTTGCGCTGTTCGCGCTGACGCTCGTGAAGGTCGGCCTGCTCGATCTCGCTCGCGTCGACACGCCTTTCAGAATCGTCTCGTGCCTCGTTCTCGGACTGATGCTGATCGGCGCGTCATATCTGTACCATCGCTTCAAGGATCGCATTCTCCCCGCGGAGCAGTGAAAATAATTTCCTTCGTCATTCAACTTGCGCCTGGCCGGATTTACCTTGAAAGGATTCCAAAATCAATCCCGGAGGCGAGAGTGAACATTCACGAGTATCAGGCAAAGGAAGTTCTGGCGAGATTCGGCGTAGCGGTTCCGCGGGGCGTCGTGGTCAAAAACCGCAAGGACGTCGACAGCGCGATCGAGCAGCTCGGCGGAGACCTCTGGGTCGTCAAGGCGCAGATCCACGCGGGCGGGCGCGGCAAGGGCAAGATCGTTACGCCCGAGAACGCCAGGAAGGTCGCGAGCGTCTGCCACACCGGGAAAGACGCGGTCGCGGAGATCGAGAAGCAGAAGCTCAGCCTCAGCAAAGGCGTCACGGTCACGAACGACCGCGCGAAGGTTAAGTCCATCGTCGAGACCGTCCTCGGAAACCACCTCGTCACGATCCAGACTGGAAACGCAGGGAAATCGGTGAACGCGGTTTACATTACCGAAGGTGTCGACCTCATAAAAGACCCCATCGGAAGTCAGCTCCGCGCCGGGCAGGAGAAGGACTTCGAGCTTTACATCGCGCTTACCGTCGACCGCGAGACCGGGAAGGTCTGCATCCTCGCTTCCCGCGAAGGCGGGGTAGAAATCGAAGTCGTCGCGCACGAAAAGCCAGAACTTCTGCGCAAAATCTGGGTCGATCCTTGCGTGGGATTCCAGGAATTCGCGGGCTATCAGATCGCGTCCGATATGAAATTGAATCCCAAGCAGCAGAAGAGCTTCGTGAAGCTCATCGACGGACTCTACCGCGTGTTCACCGCGCTCGACGCGAGCATCGTCGAGGTCAACCCCGCGGTCGTCACTGCGGACGACGACGTCGTCGCGCTCGACGCGAAGATCAATTTCGACGACAACGCGCTGTTCCGTCACCCTGACGTCGAAGAGATGCGCGACTCCACCGAGGAGGACCAGGCGGAACAGGAGGCGCACAAATGGGGGCTGTCGTACGTTCCGCTCGAAGGTAACGTCGGCTGCCTCGTCAACGGCGCAGGGCTTGCGATGGCGACAATGGACCTCATCCTCCGCTACGGCGAGAAGAGCGGGATTTCCCCCGCGAACTTCCTCGACGTAGGAGGCGGCGCGAAGGAAGAGCAGGTCAAGGCTGCGTTCAGCATCATCCTGCGCGATCCCGCGGTGAAGGCTATCCTCGTCAACATCTTCGGCGGGATAATGCTCTGCGACATCGTCGCGCGCGGCATCGTCGCGGCTGCGAAAGACCTCGGCGTGAAGGTCCCGCTCGTCGTGCGCCTCGAAGGAAACCACCAGGCGGAGGGCAAAGCGATCCTCAAGGACTCCGGCCTCCACATCATCCCCGCGGATTCCATGGCCGACGCGGGCGAGAAGGTCGTCAAGGCCGCGCTCGGGGAAATATGATTTCAGATTCGGTGTTTCACTACATTATATTCGTGCCGTCTACGAATTTATTATAATATTTTTCCTGAACACTCGGTGAACCACATTCCCCGAATAACATAACCGACGTCCTCGCGGTTCTTCAGCGCCGAGACGCGGAGACCGCGGAGTTACGCGGAGAATTTTCAGCCCTACTCCAGCAGCGGCGCAATCGTGTTCGCCCGGATGCGCGGTGGGAGTGTAGGCAAGCCCGAATCCCGGAGGGACGGGATGTTTGTAGCCCCGCAGCCCTACAAACATATCGCCCCGTAGGGGCTTTCGCGGAGTGGCACGGGCATCTTGCCCGTGAAACATCGGCGAGACGCCGATGCCACCGTCCATTCCGCTACAAACATCGCACCCCTGACGGGGTTCATAAGGAATATGCGCTCGAAGCTACAAACATATCGCTCCTACGGAGCTGATTTCGTGCCGCCGCGCAGAACCAATTTGAGCGCCACGGTGAAGCTCGATATATTTCTGTGGTAGACTTCAAAAGTTCGACGTATTGTTACGGTAATTCAACTTTGTTCCCGGTGATTGATTTCAGGATCCGGTTCTAAGGAGGTATCGATGGTGACTCTGCTAAGCGAAAAAGACGTTAAAGTGCCTGCCGACGTGTCGTCGGAGAAGGTCGCAACCTACGTGAGAAACTTCCTCGATCTCACCTGGCGTACCGGAAGACTCCACCTCTTCGCAGGCGATCAGAAGGTCGAACACCTGAACGACGACTTCTACGGCGAAGGAATCCACGAGGACGACGCCGATCCGGTCCATCTTTTCAACATCGCCTCGAAAAGCAAGGTGAGCTGCCTCGCGGTGCAGTACGGCTACGCGTCGCTCTACGCCCGCGATTATCCCGGCGTGCCGTTGCTCATCAAGATGAACTCCAAATCCCACCTCGTAGGCGTGAACCAGCGCGATCCCGTTTCCCGCGCGTTCGTCGACATCGAGCAGGTCGCGTATCTCCGCGATACTTGCGGCCTGAACATCCGCGGCATAGGCTACACCACCTATCCGGGAAGCGAATTCGAAGCCGAAATGCTCTCCGAAGCCGGAAGGCTGGTGTCGGAAGCGCACGAACTCGGTCTCGTGACGGTGCTCTGGATGTATCCCCGCGGAAAAGCCGTTCCGGACGAGAAGCATCCGCACCTTATCGCAGGAGTCGCGGGCGTCGCGCTTACCCTCGGCACTGACTTCGTCAAGGTCAACATGCCGAAGGCGAAGGAAGGCGACAGTTTCGTCGCATTCAAGGAAGCGACCAGAGCCGCCGGGAGGACTCGCGTCATCACCGCGGGCGGAAGCTCCACCGACGTGCGCAAGTTCCTCGATACTTTGCACAAGCAGATTCACGTATCGGGCTGCGTCGGCGCCGCGACCGGACGCAACATCCATCAGAAGAGCCTCTCTGAGGCCGTGCGTTTCAACGACGCGATGGCGAGCATCATCTTCGGCGACAAGGACGTCGACTTCGCGATGAAAGTCAATTCCGGCGAAGCAAGCTGGAAGGAAGACTGGCGCCCAGAAAATTAAAACAGGACAAGACCACTGACGTCGAAGCAGTATCCACCCCGAACCCGACTTGATGGAGCGGGAAATGGTATTGGTTCGGCGAACCAAAGAGTGGAATTACTCATAGACACTTGTACCGATCCTTGCGGACAGACTTGCGGCAAAGGCATCGATTTTCGTCTCGCGGCGACACTATGACCTCGCCTGCCGCGCGTCCTAAGCTGTCCGCGTTCAAGACGGTTCCTGAATTTTTCAGATCGATCTGTATATCTGTTCGAGGGAATCGACGAGCGTATCCCACGAATACGTCCGGAGCGCGAACAGTTTCGCGGACGCGCCCTTTTCGCTGACGGTCGTCTCCGCTCTGGAGAGAATTTTCAGCGCGGACGCGAGTGCGTCAACGTCGTTCGGCGCGAATGCGAACCCGCCCGGAAGGTCGAACATGCCTTCGAGATTCAGCGTCCCCGCGAGACTCGCCGCGGCGCGCTTTTCGTCCTCTGACGCTGAATCCGCAAGCGCCTCGAACGATTCGCCAGTAAGCGCCTCGAAGTTCTCCGGCGTCAGCGACGCGAGCACGCACCGCGACTGCGCTATAGCTTCGAGGATCGAAAGAGAGAGTCCTTCCTGCTTCGACGGATGGACGTACAGCTTGCATCCGCGGTAAAGCGCGCGAAGCTGCTTTTCGTACGCGAACCCAGTGAACACCACGTCCGTCCCTGCCGCGCGGCGAAGCGATTCGAGATGCTCGCGCTCGCTTTCGTCCGCGTCGCCCGCGATGACGAGCTTCAGCCCCGTCTCTGCTCTTCGGTGCGCCTCGATCAGATTCAGGAAGTTCTTGTCCCGTATTATCCTTCCGACGCTGAGAACGTATCCGCCCGGACGGAGTCCGAATTTTCCGAGAACGGTTTCATCGATTTCGCCGTCCGGATCGATTCCCGGATGCAGCGGAACGATCGTCTTTCGAAACGAATCGCGGTAGTAGCCCGCGATGGTTTTGCTCACCGACGTCGTCTTCGACGCGAATCCGTACGCGGTGCGCTCGCCTATGGCGAGGAATTTCGCGCCGAGTCCGGACCACTTCGCCTGCCTCTGGTCGAGGGCGTGCACCGTGACGACGATCTTCCTCCGGAGCAGCCACGGAAGCAGCGCGAACACGCTCGGGCCGACGTTCTGGAAGTGCAGCACGTCGAAGCCGCGAAAGGTGGCGCACAGGGTCGAAAGCATCGTGTGGGTCGGGTTTTCGAGGCTCTTCGTTCGAATTGACGGCAGTCGGACGATTTCGATTCCGCGGTAGTTTTTCACTGAGTCCGAATAATGCGACCTCGCGAAACTCGTAACCTTGTGCCCTCGCTCAGCGAGCCTGACCGCGACTTCCTCGACCCAGCGTTCGATCCCGCCGTATTTTGCGGGAGTTCCCTTGTGCCCAATGAATGCGATTCTCAACGTCCACCAGATTTCGTAGCCGACCGTCTCGAAAGCGGCGATTTGCTGAACATGATCGACTTGTAGAAATCGAAATGTTTATCGAGAGATTCCGGATGCAGGCTCTGCACCTTCAGCACGTTCGCCACCCCGCCTCGCGTGGCGCCGATTTTTTCGTAGACTTGCGCGAGTTCGCCCGAGGCGTCCGCGACTTCGACTTGATCGATAAATGCCATGTCTTCGTCTCAACTTTCCTCGTACGGGGAACCCGCGGCGATCCTCGTTTTATCGTTAATCTTGGCAAACGCAAGCGCTTTCGTCGGACAGATTTCGATGCAGCCGCCGCAGCCGATGCAAGGTGACGTCGCGAGTCCGAACGCCTGCTCTCGCGGCTTCCCGTCCTTGAATGCGTACAAATCCACTGGAATACCCATGGGGCAGACTTCTGTGCAGAGCTTCAAACCCTTGCAATCGGAATTCGGAACCACCGCGAATCTAGACTTACCGAACCTCCCGATCCACTCCATCCCTTTCGAGAGCGGACAAACGAAGCGGCACCAGATTCGCGTCCCAAGGAGCGGATACAGACCCACGCCCACGACGCTTCCGAGGCTGAAGTCGATTACGAGGTCGTGAACGCTAACGTACACTCGGTTCACGTCGCCAAGGAGGGCGCCCTGCACGATACCAAGTCCGTCGATCAGCATCATCGCGCCGAAAATCAGCGCGACGATCAGTACCGCACCTGCGAAAACTTCGAGCTTGCGCGAGGTCTTCCCTCGCGGCGTTCCAGCGCGCACCCATTTCTTCCCGAGCTTCGTGATCCCCACTGTTTCCGCGAGGTTCCCGCACGGACAGAACCACGAGCAATACCTCTTCCCAAAAAAGAACACGATCACTGGAATCAGCACGAAAACGTACAAACCCCAGAAGACACTCGTAAACGCCGGCCAGACGTAGACGTGCGCGTCTTTGTGACTTGGGACATACGCCGGATCGCTGAAGAACCCGCCTTCGTTGCCAAACCCCGCGACGAACGTTGGCATGTAAAAGAAAAATATCTGCGAAATCAAAATCAGGATGAATTTCCACCGCTGATATTTCGAAAGCGGCCTTCGTTTCTCTCCCGCGCTGTATCCTCGCGTTCCGAAGATCAGCGCTCCAAGCGCGACGCTGACGACGACCAGGGTGTAGAGCGTCATGTACCAGAACACCGGCGCTTTGCCGAAAAGATAGACGGTGCGGATTTCGTCCTCTGGGACCACCCATAGCGGATATTTTATCAGCACGTATATCGTGAAAATCGCCGCGATGAAAATCGAGACGAACAGAGTTCGAGGGAAGCTTGTACGCAAAGGTGACATGGGTTCGATTATCATGGCGGAAAGAAAAGCTGGCGCCGGTCGGATTCTCCTTAGGAGTCGCAAAACAATAACTTACCTATCTCGCATCACATCTTTACGCCATCTTCAATCCGCACTCAATCGTCCCATAACATCGAGGTAATGGCTCGATGTAACTATAGCTACGACTGCGGTTTGACTCAATCGTGCGAATCGAACCTGACGCAAATCTGAGCGCGATTTTAGGTAACTTATTATTTTACGACTCCTTAAGAACCAGCACCGGCGCCATTACTCGGTTAGAATCTAGTTCACCTTAGCCACCGTGTGCGGGACACGTTCCGCCGTTCTTCGCGGCTGTGACGCAGCCCTGGCACTCCGTCTTCTTTCCGGAAACGTAGCCGACATTGCAGGCCTCGCACCACTCGGTCTTTCCTCCCGACGCAAGACCGTAGCAGCCTTCGCACGCGATCTTCTCGCCAGACACGTAACCCGCGCCGCAGTCGTCGCACCAACCGCCTTCCTTCATAGACACCTGGCAGGTGGCGCATTCCGTAGCGGCAGCTTCGGGTTCTGTCGATTCTGGCTCGGTAGACTTGCAGCCCGAGATCGCACCCATGGCGAAAAGCGCGAGCGCAACGATGAATAGAAACGAAATCCTTGTGAAGGAACTTCTCATGAAAACCTCCTGAAATAAAAGTGATTGAAGAGAACGTCTCTTCCTTAGTTGTAACTTCGTCCGATAGTCTCGACGATCGAACGCTCTTCGCTACCCGTGACGAGTGCGAAGAACGTTTCGTCGCGCTTCCAGCAGACCACGTTGAATCCCCTGCGCGACATCATCGCTTTGTCCGCGTCGACCAGATTCGCAGGGTCGGCTGCCTGCAAGACGTTTTCTTCGTCGCTGACGATGAAAAGCGACGTGCGCTTCCCGTCCCACTCATAAAACACAACCTCCACTTCCCGGCCACCCACCATGCAGCACTTCGCGCCGAGCATTTTTACGTTGCCTGATTCAAGCTCCGGAACGCGGAAGTTGTCGGTCCTGTGAGAACGGATCCACTCCTCCACTTCCTCTGCGCCGACAGCCTTGCAGTCTACAAGTTCGTCGGGGTCGAAATTGCTCGCTTTCACGTGGTCGTCGATCATCAAATCTAAAAGGCGCATCGCATTCTGATGCTGCTGGTTAGAGATTATCATTAGCGTTGTGAACACAACGAAGATCGTCGCCGCAGACGCTATGAAACCGAGAGTGATAATCCTCTGGATCGACCAGCGCCTGGCAGGCTGAGCTTCCTCGCGGAGTTTACGTACGATTACGTTAGCCAGGTTCGCCGGCGCCGGGTCCGGGCGGACGTGCTTTCTGATGACGAGCTTAAGCTCGTTCTCGTCTCTCACAATCGACGCGCACTCGTGGCAGTCGTCCAGGTGCTCCTCTATTCTGCGCGCGTCCGCGTCGCCAAGTTCGCGATCAACGTACTCCCGCAAAAGCGGAATGACTTCTTCGCACTTCATATCTTCCGCTCCTTTAAATATCCAAGTTTCTCCGCGTAGCTCCGAAGCGACTTCGAGAGTATCGCTCGGCCACGATGGACCCGCGATCCCACCGTACCCCGCGGAATGTCGAGCACGTCCGCTATTTCCTCGTAATCGAGCCCCTCTACGTCCGCAAGCAAAACCGCAACACGGAACTCTTCGGGCATCTGGTGCAGAAACCTCGCCACCTCGTCTCCGAAGAGATCGTAGAATATTTCCCGGCTGTCGAGGTCTATCGCTCGCGGCGGCTCGGGCTTCGCCTCCGGGTCGAACCCTTCGATATGGGCATGCGAAAATTTGATCGACCGCTTTCCCGTGGACGCGCGCTGGTTGTCGAGGAACACGTTGCGCAGAATCTTCAGTATCCACGCCTTGAAATTGGTCCCCTGCTCGAACTTCGAAAATGACTTCCAGGCCTTCATAAACGTTATCTGTGTCAGTTCTTCCGCCAGATGCGCGTCCCGGCAGAAACCCTTCGCCACATGGAACACGAGGTCCACGTGTTTCTGCACCAGATCCTCGTATAGTAGTAACGTGTGCTGCGCTTCGCCTTGCATCCAGCCTCTTTTAGTAACTTCCAATTCCATACAGATAACGAATGTCGATCCCGCAAGAGTTCCCGGAAAAATAGTTTTGCATCTGTTCACGGAACCCGCAACTCGAAACTGAACCCTTGAGACTCGCGCGGACTGTGGTATTCTATCGAACGAAGAATTCCTCTTTCCCGGACCATACCTTGTTAGTTCCACAAACCATCGCGCTTCGCGATCGAATCCTCGCGGCGGCTTTCGTCGGCTGCGCGGTCGGACTCGGCTGGGGAATCCGCGGCGACTTCGGACATTGGCTCGGCGCGGCGTATCCGGGCGCGTGCCTCGGACTCGCTTTCGCGTACGTCAGTGGACAGAAGGCGTTCTTTCGCTGGATGCCGATACTTGGAGCGCTGACGGGAATTTTCATCTCGACCGGCGGCGAGATGAGCTACGGAATGCTTCACGGCTACGCGAAGAACACCGAGTTCTGGAACTACACCTACGGTTTCGGAACGCTGTTCCTTCAGGGCGGCGCCTGGGGAACGTTCGGCGGATGCGCGCTCGGGCTTCTGATGCAGAAAGAGCGCCCGCCGGTAGCGATGTGGTTCTACGGAATCTGCGTCGCATGCACGAGCGGACTCCTCGCTATGTACGTCATCGTCGACGGTCTCGGCTTCCACATGAATCCCGGGCGTAGCGATTCGGTGGTCGGCTACGCCTTCGGCGTGATCGCCCTGATGATCTGGCTGAAGGTCCGCGGATACAAACTCGGACTCCGCGGCGCGATCCTCGGATTCATCGCCTTCGGACTCGGAATGTCCCTCGGCAGGCTCCTCGGCAACTGGTCGTACCATCTTTCGTTCGAAACCAACCACTGGAACATAATGGAAATCTCCTGCGGACTCATCGGCGGGTTCGTGTTCACCTTCGGAATGCTCGGAGTAAAGGCGGAGGCTCCGCTGGAAGACCGGGGTTTCAGAAAAGCGACCCGCTTCGGCGCGGCGTACGTTATGGCGATAATCCCCGTCGCGCACTTTCTGCTCAGGATCGTCATCGAAGGAAAGCAAAACCGATGGGCCGAAACCCCGCACCTTCTTCAGTACAAGAACCCGGAAGGCATCGCGACCGCGACTTTCGTTTCGATGGTCCTGATCTGCCTGCTCGCGATAGCGGGGACGTTCATTTGGCTTTACCATCATAAAAAGGAGCAGAGTAGGTTCGCGTGGTTCCCGGTGATGTTTTTCTCGCTTCTGATGCTCGTGTTCCAGAATTTGTCGTCGCTGCATTTTTTCGAGTCGCACCGGGAGAACTTCTTCGACACGCATGGCGCGTTCTGGATTCTGTACGCGCTGATGGCCGCGTACGTCATCTACAGGCAATTCTTAGCGCGGCGGGAGCTTGTGGAGTCCGAGGAAATCTTCGCGCGTTTCGACTGGCGCAAGTGGACCGCATTCGCTGTACTCGCGTTCATCCTGATCGTCGCGCTCGCCGGGCTGATCAATAATGAGGACACCGCAAAGTCGTCGCGGACCCGCTTCCCGGACGATTCCACGCTTGCCCCGGGTTAGGAGTCGTGTGCTTCCAGTCGGCAGGTACGGCTATACGAGCGACCAGCGTCCTCCCTCGCAACGAGGAGATCGTAAATCTATTCAAAATGGGGCCGATAAAGTGGCTCATTATCAAGAGCGTTTGTAGCGCGGCGAATAGTTTGGGGCACACTACGGACATTCAGCGTGTATGCGCATATATGCGGACAAAGTAGACTACATTGTCCGCATAAAGACGCGCAGGGCGAGGTCAGCGGTTTTCGTCGCGCAGCGATTAGTTTATGCCATTATGGGCACACTACGAACATTCGGCGTGTATGCGCATATATCCGGACAAAGTAGACTACATTGTCCGCATATATGCACAGCCAAGCGAAGCCTGAACCAAAAACTATCCGCAGATTGCGCCGATTTCGCGGATTCATTTTTTTGTCCACAGATTAACACCGATGAGCACAGATTTTTTGGGGGTGCAGACGTCCTCGTCTGCGCAGATTTTTTACCCACTGAACACACGGAAATCAATTGCTCGGTATCCAGAAATGGACAGTTGGGGCGGGTTTAACGGAAGGCCCAATTGCGCCTGAAGATGGTTTTAAGCCGATCTTCCATAAAACGCCGAAGAATCGCAGGATAACCCGCCCGAAAAACCATCGCTCCCAAAAATCTTCGCGGGAAACAAAGAAATGAGATATTAGTAATTCAGGGCGGTCAGCGGTTCTCGTCGCGTACGAGGAGGTCCGCGAACTGTTCGAGGATAGATGTCGCGAAGCCGTCGTCGAACTCGACCTTGAGCACGCGGTATAGCCCCTGCGTGTCGATGCCCGCGATTTTGCCGCTGCCGAAGTTCTTGTGGGTAACGAGCTGGCCAACCTTGTACGTCTTTCCCTTATCGCCAATCTTCCGCGGCCTGACTGGAATCTCGTCCGCCCCGATCTGACTTACTTCGTCGGTGAAGACGTCGTGCCGTTTGAATTCCTCGCGCTTCTTTTTCGATACTTTCAGAAGCGCGTCCAGATAGTCCTCAACGCCGCCGCCATCGCTGAAAAGGGAGTCCGGATCGCGCGCTATCATATCTATGGTATCGAATGTGTATTCCGCCTCCTTGATGAAGCGCGATTTCTTGCGGATTCCGAAGTCGGAGTAAGACGTTCTACCGAGAGCGCAGGTCAGCGCGAGAGTTTTTTTCGCGCGGGTCACGCCGACGTAGAAGAGCCTGCGCTCCTCCTCGATTTCGCCAAGCGAATTGATGGACCGCGCGTGCGGGAGCTGTCCTTCCTCAAGGCCGCAGATGACAACGCACGGGAACTCGAGCCCCTTCGCCGCGTGGAGCGTCATAAGAAGCGCGCGGTCCGCGGAGTCGTCGGACATGTCGAGGCTCGAAAGCAGCGCGACGTTCGCGAGGAAGTCCGTCAGGCTCCCGTCCTCCGGGTGACTCATATCGTACTCGAGCGCGAAGGCGTGAAGCTCTGCAAGGTTATCCTCGCGATCGATCCAGTCCTCGTCGTTCTCGCGCATCCATTTCTTGTAGCCGCTCGTTTCGACGATATTCGACACCAGCGGCGCGACGGGAAATTTCTTAACGCCTGCGTAGGCGAGCAGTTCGCTCCGGAATTTCTCGATCTTTTTCGCGATCGTCCTGCCGACGCCGGGAACTTCCTCCGCGTGCGCCATCGCCTCGATCATCGAGACGCCGGCGCTCCGCGCGAACGCGTGCAGTCTGTGGATCGTCTTCTCTCCAAGGCCTCGTGGCGGGACGCTTGTCGCGCGCAGAAACGAAACGATGTCCATCGGATTGTCGATCAGCCGGAGGTACGCGACGATGTCTTTGATCTCGCGACGCTGGAAGAACGCGAGTCCGCCTATGATAGTGTACGGGATGACCGCGCGTTTCAGCGCGTTCTCGATGCTTCTCGACTGCGCGCTAGTCCTGTAGAGCACCGCGAAGTCGCGGTAGATTCCGCCCGCTTCGACGTGGGCCGCGATCCGCTCCGCGATCCATTCCGCTTCCTCGTCCGCGCCGTAGCAGACGAGGAGCACCGGCTTTTCGCCTTCGGGATTGCTCGTCACGAGTTTTTTGTCGATCCGGTTTTCGTTGTACCGGATCACGCAGTCCGCGACCTGCAAAATCGATTTCGTGCTGCGGAAGTTGTCCTCGAGGTACACGGTCTTCGCGCTCTCATAGTCCTTCAGGAACTTGAAGACGTTTTTCATCTCCGCGCCGCGCCAGGCGTAGATGCTCTGGTCGGGATCGCCGGTCGCGCTGAAGTTGCGGGTCTTCGAGGCGAGTATGCGCGATATCTGGTACTGGCAGGAGTTCGTGTCCTGGTATTCGTCGACGAGCAGCCAGTTGAATCGTCCGTGGAATTCCTCAAGAACCTTCGGATGGCGGACGAACAGCTCGCGCGTGTTCAGCAGCAGGTCGTCGAAATCCATCGCGAACGCTTCTCGCAGTCGCTGCTGGTAGAGTGTATACACTTCACGCAGAAAGTCGGCTTTGAACGTGCGATCATGAAACGCAAGCGCCTCGATTTCGATGTCCTTGTTCTTCGAAGTGCTGATGAGCGAGCGGAGCTGACTCATATTCTTCTTACCAGCCTTCGATCCGAGTTCTTCCGCGCACTGGCTGACGATCTTCTTCGAGTCCTCCTCGTCGTAGATCGTGTACGATGAAGGGTAGCCGATGGCGTTTCCGTACATACGGAGGATCTTCGCGCAGAGGCTGTGGAACGTCGAAATCCACATATTCGTCTTGCCGACGATCGCCTCGACGCGCGAGAGCATCTCCCCCGCGGCCTTGTTCGTGAACGTCACCGCGGTGATCTGCCAGGGCTTCACTCCCTGCGAGAGAAGGTACGCGATCCTGCGCGTCACGACCCGCGTCTTCCCGGATCCCGGACCCGCGACGATGAGCAGCGGTCCCGCGCCGTACGTAACGGCTTCGCGCTGCGCGCTTGTCAGATCCGCGAGAATGTCTTTCATTGCCCCTGCCCCCTTGAACCAGACGCGATGATACCACATTCCAGGTGCGCGTTCACGAATTTCCGGATGAATCCATGAAACGTAGACGTCTGGCGCAATGCGCAGGGAACTTCCTATTCCTTAGGGGTCGGAACAAGATAAGCTACCGTTTTTGCATCACATCTTCACACCGTGTTCGCTTCGCACTCGGCCGCCAGATCCTCGATGGAACTATAGCTTGAGACAGTTTCTAAGTAGTCGCCGCACTTTTGGGGATCGAGAGCGCTAAAGGCGCATAGGAGAGTCGATGTGAATCGGTGTTAATCTGTGGACAAAAAAAATTCCGCGAGCCGGAGACGGCTGAGCAGAGCGAAGCCAAATCCGCGTAATCTGCGGATAGTTCGCTTTGGTTCGGGCTCGTCCGGGTTAGGGTTTTCCCACCGCTGACTACCGACTACTTTGTTGTGCAGTCGTCGGTTGCAGGTTATCATCGAGATCGTAGAGCGCCCGCCTACCCGAGGTCGGAATGACAATTCAAGCCAAGATCGTAAGCATCGCGCTCATCCTCGTTTCCGCCTGTGCGTTCTTCCTCACGGCATGGAACTGGACGGATCCGTCCGAGGGACTTGTAAACATTCGAAGCGACCTCCCGTATCAGACGAACGAAAGCTGCCGGGGGTGCCACGGAGCGATCTACGAAGAATGGGAAAGCAGCGTCCACCGTATGGCGTTCACCGACGCGATCTATCAGGTCGAACGGCACATTTCTCAGCCCGCGACGTGCAGGAATAATAGCGCGGGCTGTCATGAGACCCTGAGCCTACCCGAGGGCGCTCTTCCACGGGGATTCAACATAAACGAAAAATGCGCCACCGCTGACACCGGAAATCCCGACTGCCTCCCCTGCCACACTCCGACGGAGCTTTTCGCGGTCGGCATCGGGAACCGCCCGATCGTCCGCGCGGACGATCATAAAAGCGGGGTCAACTGTCTCACTTGCCACTCGAAGCCTGGAACGGGGATGGCCGCGACGATCCAGATTCCGGTGGACAAGACGGACGAGATCCAGGACAACTGCCGGCCAGTGTACGACTTCCGCGCGGCGTCGAACGAACTCTGCCGTCCGTGCCACGATCAGCACGAAACCTCTCTCGAATGGAACGTGTACGCGAGTCGGGTCGATAGCCCGAAGACCTGCGTCGAGTGCCACATGCCTTCGGTGCAGAGACCTATCGTGCCCGGAGGTCCGGTGCGCGAGAGTCACGTTCACACGATCCTCGGCGGGCATTATTATCTGGAAAGATACCTGCGCGAGACGAGCGCGCAGAACGCCGCCCCGGAGCGACGGCCCAGCGAACGGCCAGGAATCGTACCGTCGCCGGAGAATCTGCCCGCGGAGTTCAGATACCCAGTGAGCCTCGCGATCAGTTCGAACGGAGACGGACGGACGTTTTCCGTGCATGTCACGAACGAAAACGCCGGGCACAACTTCCCGACGGACGATCGCTACAAGGTCGGCGAACTGAGACTTCGCGTCATGGGCGGAAGCCTTCTGAATCCGGAGGAAGTCCCGGCGTATCGCCTCGTCGATTTCCTTGGCGCGACTCCAAGGCAGCTCACCGCGGGGAAAACCCTGCTGATCACTCCCGCGGATTTCAGGAACCCCGCGCTTTACAGGCCTGGCGAAGGCCAGCTTTTCGAGAACTTGCAGTTCACGTTCCGCGACGAAGGCGGCGATCGCAACACGCTCCCGCCTCGGACCAGGTGGACCTATGACTTCGCCATGAAGGAAGGCGCGTCCGCGATTTCCATAGAAGCGACTCTGATCTATCGACTGACTCCGCTTTCGAAGTCGGACGACCCAGCGTTCAGCACTATCCTGATGACGCAGTCGTACGACCTGATTGGCCACCCGGAAGTGCAGGAACCACCGGAGTTGTCCTCCGAAAATGAGATAATCGTCGACAACAGCCTTGACGATGTCTTCGAGACTTATGGCGAAGCATGGGAACGCTGGAGCGCGCCTCTGCTAGAAATTTCCGGAAATCCGGACGAACTGTCCGCGGTCGCGAAACGCGCCGGAGTGCTCGCGCTGCTTAAGCTCGCGGAAGAGTTCCCGCTGAAGGAGAACGGAATGCTTTTAGAGGAGATGCCCGAATCTATTCGCGCGCTCGATTCCTCGGACCGCGCGGAATCGCTCGCGCTCGTGCAGCTTCTTCGAAACGACAGTTTCCGCGTGCGATCCTGGGCCGCTGCGATTCTAGGGATGCGAAAAATAAAGGAAGCCGCTCCGTTCATCGCGACGCTTCTTCGTGACGAGCACCCCTGGGCGCAGGCAGCCGCGGCGTTCGCGCTAGGCGAGATCGGAGACCGCTCGACGCTGATCGACTTCGCGGAACGGCTGTTTCGCGAGATGGACCTCAAATGGCATCTGCTTCCGGTGCAGACGCCTTCGCGGATGGACCCGGAGTTCGTATCGCAGGCGCTGGGCGAACGATCGGCGTTCGTTGTAGACGACATCTATGAGCAGGTCGATACTTCAGCCACGCTGAGCGGAATCCAGGCGCCTATGGTGCCGGGAGTCGAAAACGCGGTCGGACTCGCGCTGCTGAAGCTCGGGCATCCTTTCGGGATTCGCAAGCTCGCGGACGTGCTTTCGATGCCGATATGGGAAGTGAACCCCGAAAACCTCGACCTCCTGGATCGCTTCACCGGAATGTACGCCGGCGGACCCGAAGGGTTCGACGCGTTCACGAACTGGCTTCGGCGGAGTATCGACAATCCGCTAATCGACAGAGGTTTCCCCGGCCGCAGCGACTACCTCGCCTACGGCGGCGGATCGCTCGAAATCGCGAATCAAACCGAGGACCGGACGAATCTATCGAGGCTCGACCTGCGAACGAAAGAACACCTCGAAGCGATGAACGACTTCAGTTACTACGTCGCTAACCGCAGCGAACACGTCCTGAAACTCGTCGGCGCGTGGGTGAAGGACATCGTCACGCCATACGCGTTTTCCGGCACGAGGTATCAGAAGGACTCGGTCATTGCGATTCTGCGCGCCTCGCGGGCGGAAGGATCGGAGCGGACTCTATTCGATGTGGTCGCGCGGGAGTCGGACGAAAACGTGAAGGAGCGCGCGAGGGACGCGCTGGTAACGTCGGACGCCGCGAAGTCCTGCGAGACGCTCGCGGAAGTGCTCAAAACCACGACGACGGATGAAACCGCGCTTCTCGCCCTCAGGCTCTGGAAGGATTGCTACTCGGCGGAAACGAGCCGACGGACGAGGAACTTACGGGTCGGAGAGGTGCCGCCAACGGAGGTGCTGGATTCGATTATAGCAAGGTTCCCCGCGACAGAAGCCGCCCGGCTGGCGATTACGATGAAACAATGAGCCATGCGCCCGTCATGGCGCCAAGGTTATTGGGATTTCAGATTGCAGATTGAATTCAACACTCGATCCTCGATCCTATTTTCTGACCACTGACTACTGACGAAAAAACATGCTCACAATAAATGTGTGACCCCGTACAGAATGGCGGTTGATATTTTTTTACATTTAGAAGATAATCACTTTCCTTACATTTTTCGTACAAGGATTCGATATGAGCACACAAGAAGCCCAGAGCGGCGGATTTCTGAAGCTGGCGGTCGCCGTCGCGTTCGTTTCCGCCGGAATGACCTTCGTCACCACCTTCGCGGTCGAGACGTTCAAATCCACGCCTAAAATCGAAGATCTGAACTCCGAGGTTGTCGCGCTACGGCAGATCGTCAACGACACCCGCGAAGCCACGGATCGCGTCGTCGCCGAGAATCAGGCTCTCCAGGAGAAATACGCCGAGGAGCAGGAAACCGCCAGGCAGTTCATCGAGGACGTTACTAACTCCCGCGAGTTCGAAAGCGACCAGTTCCTCGCCGGGCAGAGGAGCTACCGCGACGCCCGTTCGAACCTCGAAAGCGAATACGAAACCGTGCGCAGCAACCTGAAGGCGCAGGGCGACGAACTCACCCGCAGCCTCGAACGCCACACCGACGAACAAGTCGTCGAAGCCGTAGAGACCATCCAGCAGCAGGAGCGCGAGGAACAGCGCCGAAGGCAGGAAGAACGCGCCGCGGCTGCGAGGGAGGAGAGATTCAACGCTCTCGCCGCGGAACTCGGACTCGACGAAGCGCAGAAAGAAGCCCTCCGCGAGCGGATGGAAGACTACAACACCGAGGCATCGTCCCTTCAGGAAGGCGTACAGACCCGAATCCGCGACGCGATCCAGAACGGCAACTTCCAGGACATCCCCACCATCGGACAGGCTGGAATCGAGGAGTTCACCGCGTTCAATCAGGAACAGCGCGAAATGACCGTCGACGAGCTGGGACTCGACCCCGACCAGGCCCTGAAGCTCGACGAATTCATGATGCAGAACGGTCCGCAAGGCGGCATGCCGGGAATGCCCGGCGGAGGACGAGGCGGATTCCCCGGAATGGGTCAGATGCCAGGCGGAGGTCAGATGCCGTTTGCGGGCGGCGGAAATCCGCAGGGCGGCGGTGCCGCTCAGGGCGGTCCGGCTGACGCCGGAAATGCGGCAAACAACCCCGCAAGCGGCCTTCGCAACATGCTCCAGGGACTTTTCGGAGGCGGCCAGCAGCAACAGGGCCAGGGACGCAGGCGCGGTCAGGGCAATCAACAGCAGGGTGGCGAGCAGCAGGGCCAGGGCGACGGCCAGAACAGCGGCCAAAACTGAGCCGACTTCAACAGGTAAACAGAATCAAGGGCGGTCGAGAGGCCGCCTTTTTCATTTTATTCGTGCCGTCTACGAATTTAACGTAACATAAGTTCTATACGACGCGAAAATGTTTCTTCGGCACCCAAACTGTGTTAGTGTCAATTCACCGAACCTTTCAATATTCAACCCGTGTTGAGCGAGGCAGAGATGAACGAAATGCAGAAAATCGAAATGGAGATTATGGAACGGGTCCAGAAGCTCGAAAAGCTTCGAAAGGAAGCCGAGCCGGAGAAGGTCAGGAACTACAGCTTTGCAACTCTCGATGGCGAAGTGACTCTGAAGGATCTATTCGGCGGAAAGGACAAACTTTTCGCGATCCACAATATGGGACAGGGATGCCGGCATTGCACGCTCTGGGCGGACGGCGTGAATGCGTTCCTGCCGCATCTTGAAGACGAATTCGCAGTCGTGCTGCTTTCGAAAGACGATCCGGAGACGCAGCGCAGATTCGCGAATTCCCGCGGCTGGAGGTTCCGCATGGCCTCTCACGGCGGCGGCGATTACATTCGCGAGCAGGGAGTCATTCCGGACAGCGACAACTACCCAGGCATCGTCTGCTACGTTACAAACGGCGAAGATGTTTTCAAAAAGAACTCCGCGGTCTGGGGACCGGGAGATCTATTCTGCGCGCAATGGCATATCCTGAGCCTCGCCGGCGTCGGTCTCGAAGAGTGGACTCCGCAGTTCCAGTACTGGAAACGCCCGGAGAAGTTGATCGACGGCAACGAAAACGTGCGGTAAATAGTACATTATATTCGTGCCGTCTACGAATTACTTGTGCGATTGTTGGCTCTGGCGGAAACATTACATAAAATTCGTAGACGGCACGAATATAATGTACTCACTTTCGACTCTCAATTACGCAGAATCGTTCCGCTCGCGCCTACTACGTAGGTCGTTCCGTCTTCGAGGACGAACACGCCGTGGAGGTTTTCGGCTGTGCCCGAGGCGAGGAAACTCGACTCCGCCGCGCCGGTCACCTGCAGAATCGTGCCCGTGTCGCCAACCGCAATCGTCGTAAGCGAGTTTCCGTGGACGTCGCGAAGATTCGCCATCACCGGAGCGTTTTTCGAAACGAAAGGTCCGCCGAACGAGTGCGCGACCACGTCGTCGCCGACCGCGAAAACGTCAAGCCCGCTTCTTCCGAAAATTCCTTCGATGTTGAAGCTGAGATTCGTGCCACCCTGAGTCCTCCAGCCGCCGTTGGTCGCCTGCCGGAGCAGCACCGCGGAGCTTCCGCCCGCGTAGACGTCGATCGCGGAGCTTCCCCACAGTCCCGCGAGGTTCGTCGGCGCGCCTTCTGCGACCACACTCCACGAGCCGTCCTCGCCTCGTTTGATGACCTTGTCCTTCGAGATCGCGTACACCGATCCTGCGCCGAATCCCCACACGCGCTCTATGGTCGTCGTCAGCCCCGAGGATTCCGCCGCGAAATCGCCCGTGGTCCGGTGAAGTATAACGCCTTCCGTCCCCGCGACATAGACGTCGTCCGAAGACGAACCCCACACGCTTTCGAGACGGGATTCCGTTCCGGACGCGAGCTTCGTCCAGACTTCGTCTCCAGCGCTGTGCAGAATCGTCCCTCCGCTTCCGACCGCGTAAACGTCGCTCGCGCCAGACGCCCACACGCCGCGAAGTCCCGTGGTGGTTCCGGAGTCCTCCGCGAAAAAATGTCTGTACCGAATCAGCGCGCCGGAATCTCCCGCGAGCCATAGTCCGAGCCTGTTTCCGTGAACGCTTCGCGCGGTGCCTGCCGCCTGGACGAGGCTCGACACGTTTCCGGAAACGTCCACGAACGTGAGAGTCATCCCCCTTGCGTCGCCGCCGGCGAAGCAGACGAGGTTCGGACCCGTGGCGAAAACGCCCTCGTACGTCGCGCCCTCCTCCTGAGGCTTGACGAGACTCCAGCTTCCGTCTCCCGATGAGTGGAGGATCGTTCCGTTCTCGCCGCAGGCGTAGATGCGCGTTTCGCTTATCGCGAGCACGCCGCGGAGATTGACGTCCGTTCCGGAGTTCTGAAGCTGTACGCTCCCGCCGCTTAGTCTGCGGACGATCGTCCCTTCGTCCCCGACGGCGTAGAAGCTTTCCGCGGAAAGCGCGCTTACCGAGTTCAGATTCCTCGTCGTAGGTGAACCGAGTTTCGAAAACGTTCCGTTTCCGTCCCCGAAGAAAATCCCTCCGGAATCTCCGACGATGTAAATCCCGTCCGTGCTGGCGGCGTCGATCGCGTTCAGATCGTCCGCGGTCGGCACCGTCAATTTCGCGAAGGTCTGGTTCCCGAGCATTCTCGCGGCAACGCCACCGCGTCCGACAACGTAGAGCGCGCTCGAACCGCTGCTCCAGATTCCGCGTAGGTCCTGCGCGATGCCGGTTGCGATGGTCTGCGCGATTCCAGTAGCGTCGTCTACGAAAATCACCGTGCCGTCTTCGCCGCAGGCGTAGACGTTTTTTGGACCGTGGGCCCGAACCGCGTTCAGAGTCTTTCCGGCCGCTGCGTCTACGAACGTGAAATGGTCGCGCAGGTTCCTGTAAGGCGTCGCGACGACGACGTTCGAGTCCGCGCTATGCCCATGAGCGTTCCGCGCGACGACAGTGAACGCGTAACTCGTCCCGCTTTCAAGCCCGGTCTGGAGGTGAGGCGAAGTCGCCCGCGCGATTCTCGTCCCGGCCATACTCGTGACGCTCGTCCCCTCTGCGAAGTAAATGTCGTATTCCGTCGCGTCGATGACTTCATCCCACGCGATCTTCACCGAGCCGTCGTCCGTCACCGGAAGCCCGAGCATTGGCCTAGGTGGCGCGACTATCTTCGGATGCTCCTGAATCGTTCCGCCCGGATCGCTCTCGCCTACGCGGTTCACCGCGGTCACGTAAACGTTGTACTCGATCTCGTTCGTAAGCCCGCCGATCGTAAGCGGCGACTTGACGTTTTCGAGTTTCCGCACGTCCGTCAGAAACACGGGGTCCGCGCTATAGTAAACGTTGTAGCTGAGCGCGCCCGAGGAAGCGTCCCAGGAGATCGAAATCTTCCCGTCGCCGCCGGCCTGGTTGACTATTTCCGGAGCCTCGGGTCTCTCCGGAAGCGAATCCGCCGCGAATGCGAGGGTCTCGACGATCTGAAGCTCTGCGGAGGTCACTCCGGACGCGTTTCGATTCGAGGCGAGGAACGCTTCGATTCCCTCGGCGAGTTTCGCGGGGAAGCCCGCGGAGGGAAGCCCGGAGATCGCGGCGCCGGTCGAATCGCGGGCGTCGAAATCGCCGTCGCTCGCGTCCGCGCCGAGTCTCTTCGATAGTTCCATCGCTTCGATCTGCAAATCCTGCGCGACCTTGCAAAGCCCCGATAGAATCGCGCCGTACGACTTCGATTCGAGGCTCGCGCCAGACGCGGAGGCGTCTGTCAGATCCGCGGCTCCAGTCGAAAGCGAATCCGTGAGTTCGAAGAACGTGTCGATTTCGCCGTAGGCCTCAGCGACCGCGGCTTCGAAACTTTTGCCCGCGGCTACAAGCACTCTTGCCCGCTTATGGACCATCGTCGTCAGCGGCGTGACGCTAACGCTCCCGCTGCTCGAAAAGCTACCAACGTCCATAACCACCGCGGAAAGCGAGACTTCCAACGAATCCACCGTTATGACCTCGCCCGAGAATTCGTCTATGTACGAGCCGCCGCGGTGCTCGATTATCACCGGTCCGGAGAAGTAGTTCAGCGCGAGCAGAAAGTTTCCTTCCGCGTCGGTCGTCGCGCTGTCGAGGCCGTAGAGCTTGTTCAGATTCCCGTCCGCGGCGAAGCACTCGATGGTCGCGCCTGACAGCGGACCTTTCACAACCTGCCCGCGAAGGCTTACAAGCTGCTTCGGAGTATGACTGCTCGAACTCGAGCACGATAAACCAAGCAGCAGGACCGCCTGTATCAACGCAAAGGCAATCATTTTCGATTGTGAAGGCATTTCATCCTTTCCGACTCAGGGGACATGTACTACTTGTTTGTAATATTTTAAGATGACCGAGGCGCGTTGACGACGCCCGGATAAAATATTACAAAAAAGCAGTACATGTCCCCGCTGATATGGTTGAATTCCGCCGCGAAAGAAGTATCTTTGTCGGGTCGATTGTAGATTCGTAAATCATCATGGTCATTAGCGTAGACGAAAAAACCAGCGTTGGAACGCTACTTCATCCGCTTCGGATCGGGAGTCTCGAACTTCGCCGGAACCTGCTTCTTTCCCCGATCTGCGGCGTTTCGAACAGCGCGCACCGTATTCTGTGCAAGGAGCACGGCGCGGCTCTCGTGTTCACCGAGATGACGAAAGCGAAAATGCTCGGCGAGGAGAACGAAAAGACCCTCAGCCTCGCGAGCTACTTCCCAGAGGAGCACCCCGTGGGCATCCAGCTAGGCGGCGGCGATCCGGACGATATGGAGGAAGGCGCGCGCATCGCGGAGGGCATGGGGTTCGACATCGTCGATGTCAATTCCGGCTGCCCCGCGAGGAAGGTGACGAAACAGCTCGAAGGCGTCGCGCTGATGAGCGACCCCGCGCTTGTCGGAAGGATTATCGAACGAATGGTCCGCGCAGTTAGCATTCCCGTGACGATAAAGGTTCGCCTCGGACTAACGCACGAATCGATCAACGCGAAGGAGGTCGCGCGGGTCGCGGTAAGCGCGGGCGCGAAGATGGTAACGATCCACGGACGCACCGCGCAGCAGGGCTACAGCGGAACCTCCGACTGGGAGCGCATCGCGGAAATCAAGGCCGCGCTCTGCGACGCGATCGTAATCGGAAACGGCGACGTCCGAAGCCCGGAGGACGCAAAAAGCAGGATGAAACAGAGCGGAGTCGACGGCGTGATGATCGGCAGGGGGAGTTTCGGGAATCCGTGGATTTTCGATCAGATCGCGCATTACCTCGAACACGGAACCCATCTTCCGGGTCCGACCATCGACGAGCGCCGGGAAACGCTTTTCCGGCATTACGAAATCCTCGGACAGATTTACGAGGAGCGCACGCAGCACATCGTAATGCGAAGGATCGCGTCGTATTACACTCAGGGTCTTCCATTCGCGACCAGCCTCAGAAGGTTCGCCCAGAAGATCAGGCTGGCGGAGGACGTCCACTTCCTTGCGAACAACTTTTTTACCGCGGAATTCGTTGAACGACCGCGCGAGGTGCTTGCTAAAGCAGGCGTCGTTCCCGATGAAACCCCGGAACCTTGCGAGGACGAACTCGCAACGTGTTCATGACAAAATCCCGAAGGAGATCGAAATGAAACTCGCGACTCTAACATTTGCCGCGCGTAACCGTCGCTCCGCCACTACGCTTCGCTTCCGAAATCAGCGGACTTCGATCGTCACCCGGTACAAGCCCGTGGACGCGGAGTCGTAGTTCGTCACGCGGACGAAATAGACTTCGCCCTCCTTCACTTCGATGTCTTCGATCAACGAATTCAGTTCGCCGCCCGAATCGTCGTCCGCAGCGATGATTTCGAAATTCTCGTCCAGAATTTCGAGGAAGCAGTCCGAATCGCCCTCCGTGAACGCGCGGATCGTGCCGTCCGCGGGCGCCTCGACCCGATAGCAATCGACGTCGCTTTCCTTTCCGAAACTCGCGTCGATAGTAAGTAGCTGCGATCCCTCGCAATCCTCCGGAAAATCAGGCGCGTCGCCGCTTTCGAAAAGCTCATCTTCCCGCGCGGAATTCGCTTCGATGACCTCTATAGGCTCATCGACGCGCTCGCTGTCCATGTGGCTTATCAGTTTGTACCTTCCTTCAGAATTTTCATCGAAGAAACGCACGCCGATGTAAAGCAGCGCCTCGCGGTTATCTTCGATCCGATACGCGATGCAGGCGCTGAATTCCCCATCGTCCGGATAGAGGTCGGCGCCAGAATCGTCATCCTCGACGATGATCTCGCCGTTCGCATCCGCGAGCAGGAGGTACGTGTCCGGGTCTCCGACTGTACGGAAAGTAGCGGTTCCCGGACCCTGAACCTGCATCCGATACCAGTCGACGTCGCCCGGCGTAAGATTACCAGTAATCTCCTGACCGAAGAAGTCTCCCTCGGCTTCGAGCGGTCTTCCGGGCGCTTCGTCGTCGTCACCTTCGGGCGAGGCCCTTAGTTCGCTTGCGAAGCCATACGTTCCTGTGCCGACGTCATCGAACATCTTGACCCCGACGTACAAAACCAGGGTCTCTCCGTCACCGACTTCGTGCTCGACAAGTCCGTTGAGTTCGCCCGCGGAGTCGTCGTCTTCCATAACCGTAAGACCTTCCGAGTTCGCGAGGATCAGGTAGGTGTCGGAATCCCCGGTGGTACGAAACGCCGCGACGCCCGGACCTGTAACCTCGAACCTGTACCAGTCGACGTCGCCCGCGAAATCTACCCTGCCGGTGAATTCCTCGCCGAAGCGATTTCCGGTCGCTTCCGACCACGAATTCGGAGCGTCGTCTTCGACCACGGTCGGACCGCCTTCGGAGAACGTCAGATCGAGAGTGTAGTTTCCCGTCTGTGTGCCGTCGTATCCGCGGACGCCGATGTAGAGGACGTCGTTTTCGAGGACGTCGCCCTGGAGTCTCGCGTCGAGGTCGTTACCGCTTCTGCCGGTGCCTCCGTCGTCGTCCTCGCCAAGCCACGAGCCGCCCGAGTCGTACATGAGCAGGTACATATCGATCTGGCTTAGCGTCTCGACCACGAGAATCCCGTCCGCGGGCGCGACGAACCTGTACCAGTCGGTGTCGCCCGCGACGTCGAGCGCCGCGGCGATCGCGCCGAGTCCGACGTTTCCTTCCGCCTCGGACCATTCGTCCGGCGCGTCGCCTTCGAATGTCGCCGGGGGAGGCACTACGGTATCCCCGGTCCGAAGGGACTGGATAAGTTTGTACGATCCCGTTTCCGAGCCTTCGTAGGACGCGACGCCTACAAAGAGCACGTCGCCTTCCGTCACGCTCCACTCGATCCGCGGCTGGTAATCTCCCGCGCCGTCGTCGTCTTCGGTCAGCGCCATGCCGTCTTTGTCCACGAGGAACATGTACGCGTCGAAATCGCTCTCGACCCGCAACTCGAGCACGCCGGAGCGGTTCGCTTCGAGTCTGTACCAGTCTCTGTCGTCCGAGGGATTGATTTCCCCCGAAACCTCAGCAAGAAAACTGTTTCCGCGCGCTTCGGTCGGAGTGTTCGGGGCTTCGTCGTTGCCGGTCGATACGGAGCTGCCTTCGTTCCCGTCGATGTAGAGGGTGTACTCGCCCGTGATGTCCTCGACGAACGCCTTCACGCCGACGTAGATCGTCGTCGGCCCGTCCACGTCGATGTTGACGTACGGATTGAACGCCTCCCCGGAATCGTCGTCCTCCGCGATAACTTCGCCGTCCTCGCGGAGCACTTGCAGGTATACGTCGACGCTGCCTTTCGTGTAGATCGTCAGGTTCGTCTTCTCGTCGATTTCGACGCGATACCAGTCCTGATCTCCCGCGTAGTCGAGCGCGTCGTGGATCTCCGAGTTGATCGAATTCCCGATCGCGGCTTCGAACGTGTCCGGGCCGTCGCCCTCGATGAGCTGACGGATTATGTCGAAATCCACGCGAACGTCGGGACCTTCGACGATCTCCGTCGGCGTTTCTTCCGGGGAGGTATTCTCCGAAAGATCCCCGCCCTCCCGGACGGTAAGCGTGTACGGGCAGACGTTCTCGAAACGGTTGAGCGCGCCAATGTAAAGCGTTTCGCCTTCTCCGAGGTGGATCACGATCTGGCTGTTCAGTTCGTCGTGATCGTCGTTGTACGCGGTCTCGCTCAGATCTCCGCGGATCAGCCCGAGGTACGCGTCTCCATCGCACTGGAGAATGACGGTGTAGTTTCCTTCAGACTGAGCCGTGAACCGGAACCAGTCGTCGTCCCGAATTGAGTTGTACTGCCCGGATATTTCGCCGAGTTCGCATTCCGACGCGTGGGCGAAGTCGTTTCCGTGGTCGTCGCGGGTTTCGAGCTTCTTGATGCTGAGAATGTATCTTCCGGCTTCGGAAGCGACTAGTCTGAAGTAGAGCGTGGTTGGGACTGCCGCGCTGAATTCCGCGGTTTGGCCGACGGTCGCGGACGGGAGGTGGTATCCTTCGGTCACGGCGGAGATCACGCTGTATGACTCGACCGCGCCTTCCGCGGAGAACTGATACTCCCCGTGGGCCGCGGCATCGAACGCTAACCAGACCGATTCGCTCGCGCGCTCGAAATTCCCGCGGTTGTCGCCGACCTGCGCCGATTTAGCGTGCTCGGGAGAATCCCCTTCGCGAGCGATCGCTTCAGGGGCGAGCAAGGCGGACAGTACGAGGATTAAAATTCCCTGGAGCGCCGACAAAGCCCTCAGGTTATGCGAGCGAAACATAACTACCCCTTCCGTTATAGAAATTAGGTTCTTGCAATTAATTCTGATTGTTTATGATTTCCCGAAAGGAGGGAAAGTTCAAATGTAATTTGGGTAGTTTTCGGCACATGGTCCTCAGGACGCTTCTCGTGGCTGAACCGCGCGAAAATTCTGTTGTATGACTTATTTGATTTGGTAGAGTCATTCACGAGTCGTTTTCCACAGGGACAAGATGAACGGACCGAACACCAGTTTCAGCACTTTCGACGGTTTGTAGCTCCGCCGTGGCTTCGATAGAGTCCGTCCGTTCGATGTCTGCCATCAAAAAGGAAACTGAAAGGAAAACGAAATGAGCTGGGAAACCGTCGCACAAAAAAGATTTCAGCGTTACTCGTGGATTCAGGAGCAGCTTATGCTTCCCGAGGTCGCGACCAATCCGAACAAGTTCGCGAAGCTGATCCGCGAGGCTGGGATGCTGAAGGAAACCGCCCTCGGCTGGGAGCGCTTCGAAAAACTCCGGAAAGCCGAGGCGGACGCGCGCGAGATGCTTGAAGACCCGGAGATGGCGGAAATGGCGGAGGAAGAGATCGCTTCGACGACTGAGCAACTCGAAAAACTCGAGGATGAAATCAAGAGCGCGCTCGTGACCGGCGATGAGGATTCGGCACGCAATGCGATCGTCGAAATCCGCGCCGGAGTGGGTGGCGAGGAGGCGGCGCTCTTCGCCGGCGACCTCCTGCGAATGTACCAGTACTACGCTGGTATCAAAGGCTGGAAGATCGAGATCATCGACATCAGTCACGCAGACGTCGGCGGGCTGAAGGACGTTACGTTCAACGTCATCGGCGATAACGTCTTCAAGCTGATGCGCCTCGAATCGGGCGGACACCGCGTACAGCGCGTCCCGGAGACGGAGGCGCAGGGGAGGATCCACACGAGTATGGTTACAGTCGCGGTGCTTCCGGAAGCGGAGGAGGTCGAGGTCAATATCGACAAGAAGGACATCCGCGAGGACGTGATGCGCGCGTCCGGTCCGGGCGGACAGAAGGTAAACAAAACCGAGTCCGCGGTAAGACTGACTCACCTTCCGACGGGGATCGTCGTTATATGCATGGACGAGAAGAGCCAGCACAGGAACCGCGACAGGGCGATGAAGGTTCTCGTCTCGAGGCTCTACGACAAGATGAAGCGCGACGCGGACGCCGAGCGAGCTTCGAACCGCAAAACCCAGATCGGCTCCGGCGATCGCTCGGAGCGAATCCGTACCTACAACTTCCCGCAGGGCCGCTGCACCGACCACCGCCTCGGGCAGGAACACAACCAGAACGTCGACGCGGTGATGCTCGGTAAGCTCGGTCCTCTCCACGACGCGCTGCTCGATCTGGAAAAGTGGCAGAAACTCGAACAGCTCGATTCGATCACGGAGTAGACTGACGAAAAATAAGCGGCGCTGGCATCTTGCCCGTGAAACATCGGCGGGACGCCAATGCCACACGTCCGTGATTCACTATTCTGCACGAATTAAATATTCGTGCAGATTCGTGTGAATTCGTGGACATATACTCGTTGCTCCCGCAACTGACGGTGTGCATGGCGAGGAGTCTCGCGCGAAGACGCAAAGAACTTTGCGCAAATGCTGGTTTGGACTCCGGGCTTACTTTTTGTCTGCATAAATGTGAACGTTCGGTGAACCACATTCCCTGAACGTTCATCACAAAGATAACGTTACGTTCGTTATTATGGCGGCCTATCTTTCAAGTTTATTTCAAATTTGAATCTATATAAGTAATATTTAATTGCTATACGTTCTTAATACTCGGTAAACCTTTCGATTAGACATAAAGTAGGTTTGCTCGGATAGTATGTAACTGCACGTGACACGG
>JANLHZ010000239.1 GCA_024653775.1 Planctomycetota bacterium
GTATGTCGCACGTTAGGATTCCTGGTATTGGCGAGCCAGTTTTCAACGGTTGTCAACGTGACGCAGAGCAGCCTTGCGATGAAATAAGAGGAATCGGAATATCCGAGTTTTCGAAGTCCATCCGCGATATTTTCGATCCGCTGCTTCGGCGTCAGGAACGAAGTTTCATTAGTCATGGTTACACCTCCAAGTAAACGGACCATTGCTGAAAAACGAAAGGATCGAGCCAATTTTAGGCTAACGCGACTAAATATCAATACAAATTTATAGTCAAAATTTGACTATTGAAAATAATACATAAATTATTTTTTATGTGCCTGTTCATGATTCCGGTTGTGTCGACAAATTCAGGGTAGAGCCAATAAAAAAGCTCCGGCCTTTTGAACCGGAGCCTTCTTTCGAGTTGGTGAAACGATTCTCTACGCGCCGAGCAGCCGGAAAAGGCCGCCCGCGGTGATCGAGTTCTGCTGCGCGAGCACTGAAATGCTCGACTGCAGGAGAACCTGGTTTTTCTGGCCTTCGACGATGCTCGACGCGAAGTCGAGATCGCGGATCGAACTGTTCGTCGCACTGAGATTAGTAAGCTGCGACTGAAGGTTCTGAATGTTCGGTTCGAACGTCTGCTGCGAAAGCGCGCCCAGCTCGCTTCGCTGGGTCGAAACCTTCGCGATCGCGGCGTCGATCTGCTCGAGCGCGCCAAGAGGATCGTTTGCGATGTCGATCCCGCTGAGACCGAGGCTCGTCGTATCCGCCGAGTCGACGCTGTAGCTGAAGTTGTCGCCCGATCCGGTGTTGAGCTGCGCGCGCTGGCCGGAACTCTGGACCCTGATCGTGTCCGTGGAACCCGCGGTAGCGTTCTCGTCGATCTCGAACGATCCCGTCACTCCGTTTGAATTGATCGTGACTTCGTTCCCGCTCGCCGCCGCGGTGGTGCCGTTGACGGTGACGTTTGCGTCCGTGCCGGTCGCGCTGAAGCTCGTCCCTGCGGAACTCGCGACGAAACTGCCGCTCAGAACCTCGAGCGTGACACTCGCGTCCGAGCCGACTTCGTCAGAGCTAAGCTCGACGTTACCAGCGTTGACGGTGGCGGTGACTCCCGTCGTGTCCGATTCCGCGTTGATCTGCGCGGCGATGTCGTCCGCGGTCGCGCCCGCGCCTATGTCGATCACCTGCGAACCGGAGCTTCCGGTGATGCGTACGGTACTGGCGTCCGTCTGATCGGTGAAAGTCTCCGAAAGCTGCGCGTTCGTCGCTGTCGCATTGACGGTGACGTTCAGATCGGTGCTGGCGCTCGTCCCAAAGTTCGCGGTGTCGATATCGACGTTCTCCGCGGTGCCGGTTGACGTGCTGGTGCGTATCGAACTCGATCCGTTAAGCAGATTCTGGCTTCCGAAGCGTGTCGTCGAAGCGATGCGGTTGATCGACCCGAGAGTCGCATCAGCCGCGGCGCCGAGCGCCTGACGTTCGCCGTCGGTCTGCGCGCCCGCGGCCTGAACCGCAAGACTGCGAAGATTGATGAGCTGATCGCTCACCTGCGAAAGCCCGGCTTCCGCGGTGTCGACGAAGCTCTGGTTGCGCGACGTGTTGTTTATTGCGGCGCCGAGCGAGCCGATCTGTGCGCGAAGCTGCTCCGAGATCACGAAGCCGCCGGGATCGTCCGACGCCCGATTGATCCGAAGTCCGGTGCTCTGCTGCTCGAAAATCCGACTCAGCGCCCCCTGATTGCGATTCAGACTTCTGATGATCCCGAGCGAGCCATTAAATCCGTTTGAAATTCCGAGAGCCATTTACTCCCCCTCCTAGTCCTGTGTTTACTCCCGTACTGTTCCTTCCGTCGACTTTGAGCGCGTTATGTACCGACTTCGTTTTGATTCCTCCCTATAATCGATAGTATAGCGTGCTCGTTGATGCATGTCGGCAAATTTAGCCGGACGACTTTGATAATTTTGGAAAAATTAGAATATTTCTAAAAATTGTCGCCTACAAGGAGATTCGGGTGGCAATTTCTGAGAGATTTATCACAGTGTTAGAAATCGCACATTAAATTCGTGTCAGGTACGAATTTAGTGTACTACTCATTCTCCGGATACACTTCACGACCCGCGATGGCGTTATACACCTGCCTCGCAGTTTGACGAATGTTCGGCTGCTCCTCCGGGTTCTCAATGATGAGGGTCAGCTTGTCAAGATCGTCCTCGTTTCCGCCGATGGCTTTGAGGGCCATCATTGAAATCACGCGGACCGTCATATCCTTGCTGTTGTCGAGATTGTGCCACACCGCGGGCTTGAACTGCTCGTTTGGTATGATCAGCATGCTCTGGATTGCGCCAAGACGCATCTGAGGGTTGGCGTTTTCGTCGATGGCGAGCGCCTTGATGTAGTCGATGCCGCTTTGCTGCTCCTGCTTTGCGAGGCCGAACGCTGAATTGACCCGGACGCCTTCCTCTGCGTCGTTTGCGAGCGCCTGCTCGAGAGCCGGGACAACGTTCGGCGAATCAGTGAACGCGAGCGCGTGGCTCGACATCCTGCGAACTAGCGGATCCTGATCCCTCTGAAGCGCGGACGAGAGGTGCGGAATGTTTTCTTCCCAGCCGAGGCCTTCCATCACCGCCGCGGCGGCGAATCGCTCGAAAACCGAGCCGTTCGCCAGTTTGCCGGCGAGGACCGGAACCACGACGGTCCTGTCCTGAGTTTCAAGTTTTTTGACGAGTGCCCTCCATTCCGGTGTTCCGTACGCGCCGATTTCGTTTTTCGCGAGGTCTGAGAACGCCACGGTTATCTCCTCCGCGGTCAACGGCGCCTGCACCTCTTCATCCTCGTTCGAGGCGTTCCCGGAAGCTCCGACCTCCTCGATGCGCTGCGTCAGTCTTTCGATTGCGGCTTCGAGCGCCGCAACGCGCTCTTCGAGAGCTGCGACGTCTTCGTCTGAGCCGTTTGCGGTCGCTTCCTGCAATTCGTCGATCTTTCGATGCGCGGCGTTGATTCTGTTCGTCAAAAGCGAAATGTCGTGCGCGCTCGCCGCGGCTTCCGCCTGACCCGGCTGATTTTCGTCTGCTCCCGCCGCGACTTCCGCGACCTCTCCCTCCGGGGTTTGTACCGCCTGTTTTTGCGCTTCGACTTCGTTCGCGAGCGACGATATCCTGTTCGAAAGTCTGTCCCGCTCCTCTACTCCGAAAGTGTAGAGAACTCCCACCGCCGCGACGGAAAGAAGGGTGACGAGCATCAGAAAGGCTGTAAATCCGCGGTTCATGGCATTCTCCGTTTGCGCTGTAAAATCAATGTATGCAAGGGAAACTACCGTTTATACGCGCGCAAGTCAATGACGGTTCGAGGTCGGTCCGCGGTCCCACATTGAAATCGCGGACGGAACGCCTCATCATACTACACATCTTCTGTGCGACAGCCATACCACCAGGAGCATTCGGGGCTGTACGCCACCTTAAGGCCTGATTCCTTCTCAATGCTGCTCCAACGGAATCGTTCGCTCGTGCATCGCTCGCGCGCGATCGCTCATTTCGATGTTGCGAGTAAGATCGATGCCGAGTTTTCTGCTCATGTCCGTATACATTCGCGCGAGTTCCAGATCGTCGAACCCCGCTCGCTCCCAGTCCGCGTCCTCCGACGAAAGTGGGCTGTTGTTTTCGGTGTTGATCTCCTTGAGAATGTAAACGTCGCACCACGAGCTTCCCGCGGTCCCTCCGACCTTGGCCCACACGCGCCAGCGTGTGCCGCTCAGACTGTGCCCGCTGCGCGTCGGCATGAGATCCTCGCGCCATTTCGTCTCGACCTTCATATTCTCCTCGTCGATCTTCTCCACGATGTAGCGATGATCCATCAGCACGCTTCGAAGAGCGACGAAAACCTCCTCCGGATCGCGGTCGTAGCTCCCGAGCGGCTGATAATCGCTTTCCGCCGGAACGAACTCGCAGCCGGTAAGGCAAATCAGAAGAAGAAGCGCGACAAAGCCCAGGGGACATGTACTGCTTTTTAGTAATATTTTATCTGTGATGGATGGCATTTACGTTGAACATTTCAAAATATTACGAAAAAGCAGTACGTGTCCCCTTGCATGTTACTGCCCCTGGAGGCTTCGCTGCACGTCATCGGGGGAGAGCCCGGGGATCTGGTGCGCGATAAGGTTCAACGCATCGGTCACGTCGCCCGTGGCGGAGTCGATCATTTCAGACCTGACGAGTCCGACGAGGGGTTTGTAATACGCCCTCGAAGTGCTCCGGAGGATTTTCCGCCAGACCATGCGATCGTTCGGATCGTTTTCATAAGTCATCGAAGGAATAAGCCCGTTCGACTGCGGCGGCGATTCGAGGTAAAGCGTCTGCTCGTTCCTCACGTCCAGCCTGATAACGAGGCAGCCGTTAAATTCCTGTCGCTCGGTGAGAGATGTCTTTACTAAGGCGGAAATGTTTTCGATGGTCCACCTTTTGTACACGCTTGCAGCGCCGAATTGATAGGAAAGTTCGGAATCAGGCCAGGTTCGTTCAAGTTCGATCGGGAAGGAGATCATCGGTTCGGGCTTGCCGACGTTCGCGCTGACGACGATGCTCCTCGGATCGCTTTTGAAGATGCCATCCCGGTTCGCAACGATGTCGAAGTAGTTTCGGTCGAGACGTACGGGCGTGAGATTTCTCTGGCCGTAGGTTCTGAGTTTTTCCCAGCGCATGCGCGCCTTGATTTCCTCGCCGGATTTTTCGACGTGCACGACCTCGATCCGCTCGACTTCCGAAGAGCCTGCCTCGGCGGAATCCGACTGTATCGAGGACTCGCGTTTGTACGTCCAGCTTGCGCCCTCTGCAAGAGGGAAATACTCGAAGTTGCGATCCGAGTACGGAACGCTCGGCGGACCTTCATCGGACAGAATCGTTATTTCCTCCCGGATCGATTCGATGCGCATATCGATTCCCGGAATCCGTTCGTTTCTCTCCGTCAGTATCGCGAGCAGCAGTTCGTGCTCGATAATCCGCAGTTCCTGGCGCTTGCCCTGCGCGCCTACCGACGGGGGCCTTCTCGTCTTCAGACGTTCAAGCAGCCCCTGCGCGCCCTGGAAGTTTCCCTTCATAAGCATAATGCGGACGAGTCCGAGCTGAGGTTCGTCGAAGTAGTATGGATCGAGATTTGCCGCCTCCTCGTACCTGATCTGCGCGTCGCCGAAGAAGAGGGTGCGAATGCCGGTTTCCTCCTGGGACTTGCCGTCACGAACCGCGTTCCCGGCCTGAACGTTCGTCGTCGTGTCGATGAAGTCGTTCGTCTCGTCTCGAAGTCTTGTCAGAAGCCGGAAAGCGCGTTGACGATCTTCAGAACCTTCGGACCACTGGCTCACCGGCTCGATGCCTTCGTCCTCTTTTCCCGCGTTCGGATCGATGGCGGCTCTCTCGCCCGCCTCTGCATCCGACGTCGGCGGCGGAACCCTGGCGATGGAAGTTCTCGAAACGTAGACGACGTCTTCGACGCGGACCTCGATCTGTCCCCGGCGGGACGTATTTACGCGGTAATAGAATTCGCCGTCCTTCAGGTTCTGGCCGACGATGGTTCCCTCGATGGTCTCTCCGCTGCGGAGCGTGATCCGATCTTCCGCGCCTGCGAGGGAGGAAATCAGAGTCAGAAAGCAGAGCGCTAAAGCAATAGTCGTGATTTTGAGTTTGGTCATCGCGCCCGAAGTTGCGTGTGAAAACAAGTCGTCTGCCGTGAAAAAATACAAGATTCGAAGCCCTCGTGCACGGCATTTTTCGCGATTTGATCGAAGAGCCTTCGCGTAAATGAACGAAAAAAAAGGGACGGCGTTAACCGTCCCTTCGATTTAGCGGCTTTTTCGGCGGAATCAGTGGTACACAAGCTCGGAGGATTTCTCGCGATGATAGAACGCGATGTTCTCCGGGTGCACGCCGGCGCCGAGGAGCGATTCGACGAATTCTTCCGCGTCGCCTTTGGTGCTGAAGTGCGAGGAGTAGGTTTCGTCGCCGAAGACGCAGACGAAGTACGGCGGGAGTTGCAGAACGACGTCTTCGAGCATTTCGCGCTGGACGTCGACGCGCCTTCGACCGTCGGATCGGTTGTTACCAAGCATAGGCGGCATTGTTACCTCGAAAAGTGATTGTGGGAAACAGAGTCGCGTTGAAGCGATGGCATTGTTATCGGACCGCCAAATGCCCCGCTTGATTATTCCCTGCGATTCGATTTTCGAAAACTGCCGTCCGGAATCTTTTTGGTCTTTCCGCGCGGGGATTTTTGGATTTTCGTCGCCCTGAAAAAATATTTGAGAATTTGAGACTGTGTTCACCATGTGTTTTCATTTCACCGTAACCGTTCACGGGGTAGTTCGCGTTCGTAGTGGCGCCGTAAGGCGTTTATTCGATCCACCACACCGCGAAAATATGCTCTCACGAGCACACTACGAACA
>JANLHZ010000275.1 GCA_024653775.1 Planctomycetota bacterium
ACAGGGTTTGCAAGTTCGAACATCGTGAAGTCAAAAATCGCTGCCGCGCCGAGAATGACCAGCGCGAGAACTCCAAGGCGTGGAATCCAACAAATTAACAGGGGGGGGGGGCATCGTTTACATCGTGGAAAAATTGTTTGCAGGCATTCTCTCAGATATTAATCTATCGCCCGACGATTTGTTTGTCAAGTTTTATCCACTTTTCCTAAACGTGGGAGTTGTAAGGCTTTTCCTTATTGAGGTTGCGCGGGAAGAATTTGCACATACAATTGAAACATCGATACAAAATTTGACCAGGGAGGCAAGCGTGGACAAGGTTGTGAAAAGCGCGGCGGAAGCGCTGAAACTCGCGGGGATGAAGGACGGAGCGACGCTGCACCTCGGCGGCTTCGGACTCTGCGGCATCCCGGAGCACGCCATCGCCGCGATCAGGGAAGGCGGCTGGAAGAATCTTACCTGCATCTCGAATAACGCCGGGGTCGACGACTTCGGAATCGGACTGCTGCTTCAGACGCGGCAGGTCAAAAAGATGATTTCGAGCTACGTCGGCGAGAACAAGCTCTTCGAGGAGCTTTGCCTTTCCGGAGAACTCGAAGTCGAACTCACGCCGCAGGGGACGCTCGCGGAGAAGATTCGCGGCGCGGGCGCGGGTATTCCTGCGTTCTTCACGCCGACGGGGTACGGAACGCAGATCGCCGATGGCAAGGACGTGCGCTGGTTCGACGGACGCGCGTACATTCTGGAGCGCACGCTCTGGGCGGACATCGCGCTCGTGAAGGCGTACAAGGCGGACAAATTCGGGAACCTCGTTTATCGCAAAAGCGCACGCAATTTCAACCCGATGATGGCGACCGCCGCGAGCAAGGTCATCGTCGAGGTCGAGGAACTCGTAGAACCTGGGGAACTCGATCCGGACACTGTTCACACGCCGGGGGTGTACATTGACTATATCGTTGTCGGGGACAAGTTCGAGAAGCGGATCGAACGCCGCACGGTCAAGAAATAAGAAGGATAAACATGGCTCTTCAGCGCAGAGACGCAGAGATCGCGGAGTTACGCGGAGAATTTAATTTTTCTCTGCGAGTCTCTGCGCCCTCCGCGGCTCTGCGCTGATGAATTAAGAGGAGCATCAAATGAGCACAGCAACGGAAATGTCGGCAAGGGAGAAAATCGTCCGCCGCGCGGCGATGGAGTTTCGGGACGGGTACAGCGTCAACCTCGGCATCGGGATGCCAACGATGTGCGCGAACTACATCCCGAGCGATATGACGGTCTTCATGCAGAGCGAGAACGGAATCCTCGGCTACGGCGAGTGGCCGACGGAGGAGACTGTCGATCCGGACCTCATAAACGCGGGCAAGGAGACGGTGACGGTGGTTCCCGGCGCGAGTTATTTTTCGAGCGCGGACAGCTTCGCGATGATCCGCGGCGGGCACGTCGATCTCAGCATCCTCGGCGCGATGGAAGTCGCGGAAAACGGCGATCTCGCGAACTGGATGATCCCCGGCAAGATGGTCAAAGGGATGGGCGGCGCGATGGACCTCGTCGCGGGCGCACGGTACATCGTCGTCACGATGGAACACTGCTCGAAGAACGGCGAACCTAAGATTCTTCGCCAGTGCAGGCTGCCGCTTACGGGAGTCGGGGTCGTGAATCGAATCATCACCGAGCTTTGCGTCCTCGACGTTACGGACAAAGGCTTCGTGCTGAAGGAACTTGCGCCCGGCGTCAGCGCGGACGACGTTCAGAAGGTGACCGAAGCGAAACTGATCGTTCCGGAGAAGGTCAAGGAAATCAAGTATGCGGGGCTTTGATTTTAGAATTCAGGTAGATATAGTCTGCATTTACTCCGCCACCGCCACGATCATTCCGTCGGTGACGATGTCGAGCGCGGAAACGCAGACGCGATCGCCGGACTCGATGCCGGACGAGACGATGGCGTGCTGCGCCGAGGTTTCGAGGACGTCGACGTGAACGATTCGGAGCACGTCCCGGATCACTGTCTTCTTCTCCGTCGTCGAGCTTTCAGCACCTTCGCCCGGTATTACCTCCGCCTCGAACTCCTTTTTCTCGATGACGAACACCTTTCCGCCTTCGCGAAGCGCTGAGCGTGGCAGAACGAATACGTCTTTCACGAGCCTGCCTTCGATCTCCACGCGGACGTACATATTCGGCACCATCGGTAGCGCCCCCGCCTCCGCCGCGAACGGCTGCGGAATTCTGCACACCATCACCGCCATCCGTGTGCCGGGGTCGAGCACGCTTTCGATCCGGACGATCTCGCCATCTCGGGTGATGGTCTCGTCCGCGATTTCGCCCGTGACCGTCGCTTTCGGATTTCCGGGAGCGTTCTCGTCCGCGAGAGACATTCTCCCGAGCGGCGCGTCAAGCCTCGCTAGCAGCGCGGGGAGCACGTAAAGGCGCACCTCGCCGAAGTCGGTCGAATGCGCGCTCGCCACCGGAACTCCGGGCGAAACGAGATCCCCTACGTTGACGTTCGTGCGATCGATCCGGCCTGTGTAGCCGGGCGCGGAAATCTTCGTGTTCGCGAGGTCCTGCTCCGCCTTCGCGAGAGAAAGTTTCGCGGCGTTCATCTTCGCCTCCGCGAGCGAGAGTTGCAGCGCGCGGCTCTGAAGCTCGTTCGCCTCGCCGCCCACGATTTCGGCCCACTCGCTTCTGTGCAGCGCTGTTTCCTGGACCTCGATCCTGTATGCAGTCTCGGCCTGTATCGCGTTCACTTTCGCGCTCGCGACCATCGCCTCGTAGTCGGTCGGATCGATTTCGATCAGCGCGTCATTCGGCGCGAAGTAGCCCCCCGCCGCGAAGTTCTCGCTGACGGAAATCACCTTGCCCGCGACTTCCGCGGAGATCAGAGTATTTGTCCGAGCGCGAAGTTCGCCGTCAGCCTGGATCGAGAGTCTGCTTTCTCCCGCATTCGCGACGATTACCCGGACTTCAGGATACGATTCCTCGGTGCTGACGGTCTTCGGCTCCGCCTTGAAGATCAACAGCAGTGCGAAAACACCAGCGCAGGAAAGAAGAACTAATATCGGTGCTGCGACTTTCATCGTATTCGCCTTTTATCGCCCGGATTCGAACCGCCACAATTTAGTTCCAGCGCTCCGCGGAAGAAACGCCCTCTGCGGAAAGTTTTACCGCCGCCGAACTTCGAGGCCATCGAACTCGTTTAGGACAGACGAGGGATTGCTCACGTTTCAGCGAGGCAATCGTGGCAAAGTCCGTAAAACGTACCGCGTCGGCGGAGATGGATATGACTCCTATGATCGACGTCGTGTTCAATCTCATAATCTTCTTCATGATCGTGTCTGAGATCTCGCGGCAGGACCTCGCGATTCTCGAACTTCCGCAGACTGTGAACGCGGGGATCGACGTCGCGCCGCCGGAAAGGATGGTGCTGAACATCGTGAACGACGCGAGCAGCGAAGGCACCGGCCGCTATTTTATTTCTGGCCGGGAATATTTCATCTGCCATCCGAAACTCAATTCCGGAAATCCGCTTCCCGCCTCGACCGGCTCCGGAGCAACGGACATCGGTGAAATTCTCGCGGCGTACGCTTCAAGAAACTGGAATACGGCGGAGAATCGCTCGGAACAACTCCTGCTCGTTCGCGCCGACCGGAAGGTGTTCTACCGCTACGTGCAGGCGGTGATGCAGGTTTCGGCGCTTCTCGAGCGGGTACACATTTACAAAATGCAGATAGCGATCAGGAACTCCCCGCTGCAATAGATTCCATTCTTGATTCCTAACCCGGACTATCCGGAACCAAAGGGAACTATTCGCAGATCGCACAGTTTAGTTTCTTAAGTCCATAAATCCACATAAATCTATGTAAAACAATACCATTTATTTCATAAATACATTTTTTTAGATTATAGAAAAGCGCCAGATACGTGCTTCAACAAGCCATCGCATATCATTATATATATCAATAAATTATATGAAGCATAATATAATATGAGATTAATATTTCAAATTTGAATTTAATTTGATATGTAGCCTGAAATAATAAAGATCAATTTGATTAACCGTATTGATCGAAACGTTTCGGGCGTTTCCTTTGCGTGGCATGGTCATCCTGAGCGTGAAAAAGCTAATGAGATGACCGTGAACACACGGACGGGGCGTCCGTCCCAGTTGGATCGTCGAACGCACACAATAAATCGTACATTAAATTCGTAAACGGCACGAATATAATGTGGACCTCCGATCGCCAAACCAATACGAATCCATCCCCTATCTATGGCGTGCGCCAATTTATAAAGAAAGTAAGAGTTCGGTGAACCACGTCGCGCGCCTGGGAGCGCAGACGTCCTCGTCTGCGCCAATGGCTCGGACTAAAATTTTCCAGCCCCACCCTTCATACG
>JANLHZ010000038.1 GCA_024653775.1 Planctomycetota bacterium
TTTCGCGCAAAGACGCCAAGGTGCGAAGGCGCAAAGGAATTAAATTCAAGATGGCGAACTGATCCTGCGGGGATGGCAGAATACGTGAATTACCGAACCGATGCATCGAATGTCTCGAACTGTCGGTTTCGCTCCTCGGAGTGGCACATGCGAAATAATCTAACATTATAAATTTTAATTTTTCTATTTAAATTATTATATAGCCATAAAAGATTACGACTTATTATAAGTTGAAATCAACGATACAGATTTTATCGACTCGAAGTTACCGTTCGCAGCTTCGGTAGGTTGTTTCCTTGGAAGGTTCAGGCAGATTCAAGATGTGCGTCGAGTTCTCAAGTGCCGTCAATATTAAGGAAATGCGAATAGAGTTCTTATTCCCGCTGGATATGACGACACTGTTCACTACAAATCAGCGTGAGCGTCAGACAAAAAAGTGAAAAATGTCGGTTTCCTAAATTCTGCCGCGCGGAGGCGCAGAGGATTTTATACCGACCTTACTTGACATCCACGCTTTGCTTGCTACTGCACGCGCGCCATGCAAATCGCCGCTGCATCGCCATATTTTCCAATATTCCTGCTTCGCGGCGAGTCGCCTGGCACGCGTTCGCTACGCCTTCAAAGCATGTCTGCCAAGTAAGGTCGGTATTAGTTTCCGTTTGCGATTTGATACGAACTTCTGATGAACACTGTCGATATGACTGTATCTTTTTCGCCTTTAGTTGATAGAATCTCCCGAAGTTCTGCAGGCGGAGAGCAATGGACTGTCAGGAAGTCGAAAAACTCCTAAATGATTTCGTATACGATCTCTTAGACGCTGAAAAGGCCGGGGAGGTTGCGAAGCATCTCGAAGGTTGCGAGACGTGCAGGATCCGCCGGGAGAAACTGCAGAATAACCTCGGCAAGATTTCAGAGACGACCCAGCAGAACCTCGGCACCCTAGATGAAGCTACGAAGAATGCGCTTCTCGAAAAGATCGTGCTCGAGAACAAACGCGGGGACTCCTCTGTCTTCGGACGGGCGCTGAGGCGTATCGCCGGGTGTTCGCTTCTAATTCTGATCGCCGCGGCAGTCTTCGGGTACTTCTACACGTACAGCGGCGCGAATTCTCAGCAGGTGATTCTGCTTTCGAGCGCCGCGCTTCATCCGGGGACTCCGCAGGCGTTCGTCTTCCTCGTCAGCGACAAGAGCACGGGAAAGCCGGTGACGGATTGCGCGATAAACGTGTACCTTGGCGCGAAGGACCCAGGCGGGATGGTCATCGGCGAAGTGGAGCTGATGAAGAACCTTCACACCGATTCGCAGGGCTACGCGCGAAGTATCATCCGTCTTCCTTCTAAGTTTTCGTTCCCGAGCGCGACAATCTCAGCAAACCGGCTCGAGCCGTATCTCGTGCTCGAAGCGAGGAGCTTAGCGGGGGAGGACCACGTCGTCATTCCCGTGCGTTTCGAGGACACCCGCAGGCTGCTGCTTCACCTTGACAAGCGGATTTACAGTCCCGGCGAGTCGATACACTGCATCGGGAGAATCCTGCTCGATCCGGAGCTTTCACCCGTGGCGGCGGAGAGCGTTCTTTATCAGCTCACGAGTCCGAGCGGAGTTCTTATCGCGCGGACGGACGAGATGTCCAGCGACTTCGGAATCACGACCTTCGACTTCGATCTTTCGGAACTGTGCGAACAGGGAGATTACGAACTAAAAGCGCGAAGCGGTCTCACCACGACCACGATTCCAGTGAGCGTCGAATCCATCGAGCCGCCCGCGTTCCGTCTAGAGGCGAGCACCCGCAGCGACCAGGGCGCGGAGGTTTATTACCCGCTTCTCTCCGAGGAGGCGCTGAAGGTCTCCGTCGTCGCTACGAACTTCTCCGCGGTCGGCGGCGGATCCGGAAACGCGATCGGAAACGCGCTGCTCGAAATCGAGGTTCTGGCTCCGTCAGGCGCGTCGGTACACGCGGTCGCGAGGACCAATGGCGTCGGAAGGGCGGTGGTCAGGATTCCGTTTTCAGAGACGCTTATCGCGGGACTCGGAGACGGTCCGGCGGGAAGCAGGTTCGCAACGCTACGCGTGAAGGTAACGGCTACGGAGCCGTCGACGGGCGCGAAAGCGACGTTCGAAACGACGGCGAGGATTTCGGTTTCGCCGCTGACGATCGACGTGATTCCGCTGGACGAACTCGCAAGCCCTCGGCTTGCGAACGCTTTTACGATCGCTTTGAGCAGGTTCGACGGCGGGAACATCGCGGACCTTTCGATTGCCTGCGAAACCGAAGGCCAGACCTTCGATCTCCGGACCGATAGTGGCGGTGCGGCGCGTCTCGTGGTTCCATCCGGAGCGCTTGGGGACGAACTCACGGTGCGTTTCCGGGATTCGTCCGGTGCCGAGTTCACAAAGGCGCGCGAGATTCGCTTCTCCGAGGATTCCTCTATCCGGCTGATTCCGTCGAAGAGCTATTTCGGCGACGATCGCAGCGCGGACTTCACGGTCTACGCGCTGGACGAGTCGAAGCCCGTGGTCCTGCTTCTTATGAACGGCGGGCTTCCGGTGAGCGCGAAAGCCGTCCGGGCGACGCGGGAAGGCGCAGCGACTTCGATAGGCATCCCGCTCGGCGTTTCCGGGATAGTGACGGTCCGGGCGCTTCAGCTTCAGATCGACGTTCCGTGGCTGGCGTTCTTTCGGGAGATCGAAACGCCGGTTATAGAAAAGTTGCTCGAAGAAAGTTTCGTCCACGACGACGCGCTCATTTTCGTGAAGCGTAGCGACGATCTTTCGATAAACGCGTCGATTTCCAAAATTGACGATCGCGGCAGGAGCCAGACGTTCCTCGGCAGCGCCAGGAGCGAAGAGGATATCGAGTTCAACTTTTTCATCAGCGATTCGAGAAGACAGCCGCAGCGCGCGCAGATGGTGCTTCGGGTTCGCGAGGGAATTCTGCCCGAGAGAATCGTGCGGCCCGGATTTACGTTCGCGGAGCTTGTGGACGCGAGAGGCGCCGCCGAAGCGGATTCGATGATGCTGATTTTCGTGAACAGCCTTCTGCTCCGGGACGGCGCGGAAGAAAATCAGAACTCCGTCTTCGGGGCGCTTTCGATGGTCCAGACAGTTCGACCGGATTTTTTCGTGCTCGAGAACTCGCACCTTCGCAAGGTTTCGAGCGAGGCAAAATCCCTGCGCGAAAGATCGTCCATGGCGATCAGCCTTCTGTTTTTCGCGTCGGTTTTTTTCGCGTCGACTCTGCTTGTACTTTTGCTTCAGATGGCGCTCGAACGCGCGAAGAAAGTCTACGGTATCGCGTTCGCGTCCGTGCTCATAGTTCTCGTTGCCGCGGGAGTCGTTCTCGCGACGAACAGGGATTTCGGCGCGGCTGTGCGCGGCGCGATCTCCGCGAACCGCGCGGGCGACGAACTTCCAGGCTTCGACCTTCCGATAGTCGAAACCAGGTCGATCAGGGCGACGGGAACCGCGTATTCGCGGGGTGGAGTCAGGTACGACTTCGCGCTGAAAAATCCGGAGGCCCGGGAAATCGACGCTGGCTCGGCGGACGGCGGAAGCGAGGAATGGAACGAGCCCGCGACTTTGACGGCCGACGACGAAATGCAGTCGCGGATTTCGATTCACTCGATGGCTGGCTCGCTGCTGATTTCGCAGCCGGGGTTTGCGCTCGACTCGCGGCGCACGATCAAGTACGACCCGGAGCTTCTGAACAGTCCGGACGGAACGCTCCGCCACAGAATCCGGCTTTCGACGGACGCGGACGTTCTCACTATCGAGGCCTTCGCGTTCGATGCCACGGGCAGAGTTTCCGGGCGGTTCTCCGAGATCGTCAGACTCACCGACATCGAGCTGATTTCGAACTTTCCGCGGACCCTCGTGGAAGGCAGCACGTTCACGCCCACGGTTCGAATCCGTAACCGCGGGGACCGCGCGATTTCGGGCACTCTGCGGATCGCTCAGGGAAGTCTTCTCGCGCTCGATACGACCTCTCGCACGATCGACGTTCCCGGAAGAAGCGAAGCTTTGGCGTCGTTTCCGGTAAGCGCTCCGAAGCTCTGCCGAAGCGAGAAGGTCAGCTTCGATTTCGTCACGACAGCGGGGGAGGTCATCGCGTCAGAGAGTTTTGAGCTTACCGTCGTCCCAAACGCAAGGCGCGCGGTCGAGACGCATTCCGCAGAAGTGTTCGTTGGCACAAGAATCGAATTCACCGAAAGGGAGCGGATCGTCCCGAACTCGCAGCGTCTCCGGATGACGATATTGCCCTCGCTGGTTTCGACCTTCCTCGCTCTCGCGGAGAGGATCGAGGAGCAGGGCGTGGTGGCTCTCGAAGACAAGCTTGCGCTGCTTTTCTGCTACGTATCCGGATACGAGACGATTCTTTCGTCGCCGCCGCCGGAGGGGATGGAGGCATTTCTCCGCGGGAAGGTGACGAAACTCTATCAGGACATCGCTGGTTGCGCGGAGGTGGCGGATTTCAGCGCGAAGGAATCGCCCTCGCTCGATAGTTTCCGGAACCCGCACACAGCCGCGATGCTCGCGTTCGCGCTGAACGCGCTAAGAGTGTACTACGAACCCGTGGACGTCTATCTGATCGACAAGCTGAAACGCGCGGTCGAGGCGGAACTGACCCGCGATTTCGGGCAGCGCGCGGAGGGATCGGACGTCCACAGGAGGCTCAGCCTTTCGCTTCAGTCCGCGGACGCGCGCGCTCTGCGGAAAGCCGCGGTGTTCGTCTTCTGCGCGACTTCATTGCGGAGCGAACTTCCGCTTGCAAGAGATCTGCTCGACGTGCTTTCCGGAGATTCGAACGTCGATCTGGACGCGACGTCCCTCGCCCTCGTCACGATGGCTGTCGCGTCCTGCGAGCGCGGAAGCCCGCGGCACATCCAGCTCGTGTCGAGGCTCTCAGGCACGGGGCTGCATCTCCAGGGCGATCTTGCGTACTACGAATCTCCCGCGGGATCGATTTTCGCGCCACTAGTGGACGAGCGCACGTTCGAGACGACCGCAATCGTCTGCGAGGCTCTCGCGACGCTGCCTTCGAAACAGAATCATCTTTTCAAGGTGACGTCGTATCTAGTCGCGCGGCTTGCGAGCGCGCTCGATGACGGCGCGCCGATGAACCTCGCGATGTTCCTCCGCGCGATGATCGCGTCCTCCGGAATCATCCGCAGACCCGCATTTTCCGGCGTCGCGCAGGTTTCCGTGAGCGGGTTCGAGAAGGCGTCCTTCGACATAGGTCCCGCCGGCGAGCTGCCGACTATGGCTGACGTCAGACCTCGTGTTTACGAGGGAAGTTTCGATCCCGCGTTCACCCATGCGAGCATCAGGTCAGGCGATTTCGACAACTCGCTCTACCACGCGTCGTACTTCGAAACCTACGTCCCGTACACCCGCGCTGAGGGCGCGGCGCAGACGTCGTCTCCGGACCTTCGCGTCAGCCTCGCGTACGACAGGACGAACGGAAACGTCGGCGATCTCTTTCAGTGCGCCATCAAGGTCTCGAACCTCCGCGAATCCGGAATCGTCCTTCCCGAGCTTCTGCTCGGAAAAGTCCACGGCCTCGAACTCGCCGGCGAAGTCGTCGCGCGGCTCCGGGAAAGCGGAAAAATTCAAGGGTTCCGCGAGACGGATACGCACTATGTTTTCCACCTCGCGCCGCTCGCGCCTTCCGAGGAGCGGGAGATGAATCTCAGGATGCGTGTCGTCGCTCCATTCACCGGCTACGGCTTCCCGACCTTCGCGTACCCGCGGTTTTCGGACCCAGGGTCGACGCGAACGGAAATCGTCCCGTTTCAGTTCTTCCTGTACGGAAAATAAGGACGCGGACCCGAAAAGGATCGAGGGGCGAGGAAACCTTGGAGTGCTGAACGTAAGTTCAGCTTTGTATTGCGCCGCGTAAGCGGTGCGGACTCGGATCGAGGATTGAGCCAGACCTGGGACCGCGGACGTCCTCGTCCGCACACGCTTCCTACTCCCTGCTCCCTATTCCCTATTCCCTTTTCCCTATTCCCTACTCCCTGTCCCATGTGTACAATTGCGCGCCTGTAACAGGGATCTTAGATGGCAACACGCAAACTGAGCAACATCCGGAATTTCTGCATCGTCGCGCACATCGACCACGGGAAGAGCACGCTCGCCGATCGTCTGCTCGAAATGACCGGGGTCCTTTCCAAGCGCGAACTCCGCGAGCAGACCCTCGACGATATGGACTTGGAGCGCGAGCGCGGCATCACCATCAAGGCGAAGGCCGCGACGATTCCGTACGAGAAGGACGGGAAGACGTACATCCTGAACCTCATCGACACGCCTGGGCACGTGGACTTCACCTACGAGGTCTCGCGGAGCATGAAGGCGTGCGAAGGCGCGTTGCTTCTCGTTGACGCGTCGCAGGGGGTCGAGGCGCAAACCGTTGCGAACGCGTACCTCGCGCTCGACGCGAACCTCGAGATGGTGCCCGTGCTCAACAAGATCGACCTGCCCCACGCCCACGCGGACGAGGTGAAGGAGGAGATCGAAAGCGTCCTCGGCGTCGACACTGCTAACCTGTGCCGGGTCAGCGCGAAATCCGGACTCGGCGTGGATACCGTGCTAAGCGCGATCGTCGATCACATCCCGCCGCCGGAGGGGGATCCGGACGCTCCGCTGAAGGTTCTCATTTTCGACGCCGTGTTCGACGAATACCGCGGAGTCATAGTTTTCGTGCGCGTAATCGACGGCGCGATGCAGAAAAAAATGAAGATCCGTTTCATCGGCACCGACCGCGCATACGAAGTGATCGAAATCGGGATCCTCCAGCCACACAGGATTCCGCGCGACGTCCTTCGCGCCGGCGAGGTCGGCTACCTCGTCGCGAACATCAAGACCCTCGCGGACGTCAAAGTCGGCGATACGATCTGCGAGCATGGCGCACAGGACGTCCAGCCGCTTCCGGGGTTCAAGATTCCGCAGCAGATGGTGTACTGCGGGCTTTTCCCGCGGAGCGCGTCGGATTTCGCCGCGCTCGGGAAGGCGCTCGAAAAACTGCAATTGAACGATTCGAGCTTCACGTTCCGACCCGATAATTCCGAAGCGCTCGGCCTCGGCTTCCGCTGCGGCTTCCTCGGACTTCTGCACATGGACATCGTGCAGGAACGCCTCGAACGCGAATCCGGAATCGACGCCATCCAGACCGCGCCGAACGTGACGTACAGACTGAAACGCTCGAAAACCGACGAGCACGAGTTCATCAACACGCCCGGGTCGATGCCCGACCCGACGGTTATCGACGAGATCGCGGAACCCGTGGTGCGCATCGCGATCATCACACCGACGGAATACATCGGCTCGCTGATGACCATCTGCCAGGAACGACGCGGATCGATCATGAGCCAGGAATATCTTTCGAAGACCCGCGTGATCCTGACGTACCGGATGCCGCTCGCGGAGATCATCTTCGACTTCTTCGACAAGATGAAATCCATCACCCGCGGCTACGGCACGATGGATTACGAGGTCATCGGCTACGAGGTCGCGGACCTCTGCAAGATGCGCATCCTCGTCAACGGCGACGAGATCGACGCACTTTCGATGATCGTGCATAAGTCGAAGTCGGAGTCGCGCGGGCGGGCGCTTCTGAAAAAACTTCGCGACGAAATACCCCGGCATCAGTTCGAAATCGCGTTACAGGCGGCGATCGGCGGAAAGATCATCGCGCGGGAAAGCATCAAGGCGTTCCGCAAGAACGTCACCGCGAAATGCTACGGAGGCGACGTCACGCGCAAGCGCAAGCTCCTCGAAAAGCAGAAGGAAGGCAAGAAGCGCATGAAGAGCGTCGGCGGCGTCGAGATCCCGCAGAAGGCCTTCCTCGCGGTCCTCTCCATCGGCGACGACTGACCCCTGTCTTGAAGACGCTCAGACCTTTTTTTATGAGGGTCTACTTGTTTGAACTCAAAACAATCCTTGAAAGTCGTTTATTCGGTCGAAAATTTTCGCCATAATGTAGCGGCTAAGCGCGTTCCGATGAGCAGCGTTCGCGTTAAACCCAAGATGACTCATCGGGAGGAAATGCCTTGAAATAGGATTGCAAATGGTTTTTAAGTTCGAGTTCAGATCCAGTTCGATTGTCGTTGTCGGTCAATTGAATCCGTCGATCTTTTCCGAATTCTGGATGCTGCAGACTGGAATTTTGAAGGAAAATGAAATCGACCCCGACTCGAACGGTCGGAAAGATGTGTTTACAATGGGTGATATTTCGCAACTTGCAACGAAGAAATATTCTATTCAAGTACTTAGGAATAGATTTTTAATAAGTACCGGCGAAGAAAAGTATTGCGAGCAATTAGTGCGGGTTACTTCAAGAATATTTGCATTGCTTTCTCACACACCGGTTTCTGCTATAGGTTTTAATTTCGATTGCATTATCAAGTTGGATAAGAATGACTATGGGTCCAAGTACAATTCGTTATTCATTGGAGACGCGCAAAAACTAGATTCCATAGTTGGTCGAAACTGGCGTGTCAATGCCATACTTATTAACGAAGAAGAAAATCCAAAAATGCAATTGTCATTCTCGCATCTTGACAATCCTAAGGACTCCATGTTGATTGGCGCCAACTTTCATTACAGCGAAATAAACGGTGCGATAAGCCTTAAAAAGATGATCAAAGATCGCTACACAATAGACCAGCGCAAATTCATGTCTACGCTTGAGGAGATGCTTCTATGAACGTTACAAGTCTACTCGATCCAAAGAACGATGTCGTTAATACAAAATTTTCGGACAAAAGCGAGTTGATCGAAAAAAGAAAGATCAATTCTCACTCGCTTCTTATCGAAAATGATCCGCGTTACAACTTCAACGACAACGATACTTTATCTCGGGCAAGTGACGATTTGAACAAAACACAGGTTTCAAATAGAAACCTTAAAGACCTTGGGCAAGTAAAAGATATTTATTTCGATATTCACGAGAAGCTTTGGCTATATGGCGAAGTGACGGAAATTCGATCGGGCGAACAGGAATTCGATGCACTTTTGAACGATGAAGAAGAGAATGAATTCGTTATGACTTTTGCGCTCGACGATGTTCCGGAAAGTGAAAAACATAATATCATACTTGGCGCGCAAGTAATCTATCGGCTTGAAATGAGGTCCGCCGATGGTGGAGCTATCACCAATATGGAGTCGATTTTAATCACAAAGCCTTATTATTTGACTGTTGGCGCGACTCCTCGGATCGGCGGTAATTCCGACGAGATGCAATCCATCCTTGACGTCTTCAAGTTGATGGATTGAGCATGTCTTGGCGGTCGATTTAATGGATGACCCTGTCAAATACTCCCGAAAACCAAACGAAGACATGTTCGAGCTTACGGTCATTGGACCAGGATTCGGCGAGTCTTGCGTGCTTCATGTTCCGGGTGCTGGTTGGGGAGTGATCGATTGTTGCAAAGGGACGACTGACTATCTGCATTCGCAAGGCGTTGAAAACCTGTCATTCGCCGCGCTCACGCATCCGCATCTTGACCATTACGAAGGATTCAACGCTCTGTTCGATCTTTATACTGGCAGGATTGAGCGGATATGGTTGTATGACGGGTATATCGAGCAGCGACTTATTCGGTTGTTGGATGTAGCCCAAAAAAATGCAATATTTAACGCTCGAAAACTTTTTAATGTATTGGAGATGTTCGCTGGCGAGATAAAGAAAGGTGCCAAGGGAAGAAAAATAGCTGCCGGTACTAACTTGCTTAGTAAGAAATACCAGATGGACGGCGGTAAAAGTTTCGAAATAGCCATAGACGGGCTTGGACCATCGCTTGCTGACATAAACCGATTCGTTGGGCTCTTGAGATCCAGACCCAATGATATCGACGGCGATCTTTCACACGCTTGCGCTTTGTTCAGTTTAATGAGCCCGGAAATGAATCTGGTTTCCGCAACGATTAGAGTTCGAATAGGAACGATGAACATAATTTTTGGCGGAGATACGCTAATCGGTCAAACTAACGGGGAAGGCTGGCGCGAGATAGCGTTAGGCACAGATTCCACAGACATAGAATGCGATGTGATTAAAGTCAGCCATCATGGTTCGAAGACTTCATTTTGTGCTGAAGCCTGGAAAAGACACAAAGGCGAGAAAGCGAAGGTGCCCTTTGCTATTGTTACCCGTTTTTCGAAATCAAAGGTTCCTCTGCCAGACGAGTCGGAAACAAAAGCGTTGAAAAATTGCGCACACACGTTATTGACCCCTTCTATTGGCAATCCTCGGAAGCTCTCAAAAGTAATCGGAACCAACGCGGAAAAAGCGTTAAAGCGGCTTGGTCGGAAAGTTCATAGCGTTGAAAAGAATAAACTTGGCATCGTTAGAATCAGGATTCCATTATCCACGATGATACCAAATCTGGAATTATTTGGTTCAGCTTCCGAAGTACTCTGAGCGGCGGCGGCGAGATCCCGCAGAAGGCCTTCCTCGCGGTCCTCTCCATCGGCGATGACTGACCTTTGGGACCGCGGACGAGGACGTCCGCGGTCCCAAAAATAAAAAAAGCCGGAGGGTTAGCTCCGGCTTTTTAATTCGACTGTCGTCCGAAATTAGATGGTGGACTTCAGCTTGCTGCCCGGGCGGAACGTTACCGTCGTGCTCGGCGCGATGTACATGGTCTCGCCGGTGGACGGGTTGCGACCCTGGCGTCCGGCGCGCTGCTTTACGTTCCAGGTGCCGAAACCGTGGATCGACACGGTGCCGTCGCTTTCGAGGCCGCTCTTGATGCCGCCGAGAACCGCGTCAACCGCGCGCTCCGCCGCCGCTTTGGACTCGAAGCCGTATTCGAAAACCGTCTGAATGAGCTGCTGCTTGTTCATTTGAACTCCTAAGGTGGGAAAAAAAGGTGGGATGTCTGGCGTGAGTCTGATTGGGATAGTTAATAACTCACGCCGATCTTATCGTCCGTCCGTAAAACGCTCTTGAGGGATTTCCAAATTTTTCAAGAATTTTTGCCCGCGGCGGGGGCAATTACGAATTACGAATTGGGAATTGAGGAGGGCAGGCAGCGTGGAGCGTTCCTACTCGTGGCACGGACGTCCCGTCCGTGAAATCACTAAAAACTATCTCAAACAAGCGACATCGATAATTCGGAGCCGTCGAACGAGACGTTCGACCGCTTTTGCGGACGAGGACGTCCGCGGTCCCAGGGGCGTGCGGGCGTTCGCGCCTACCTCTTTTTCGTGAGCTTCAGAATCTGCCCGCCCGAAGGAAGGTCGAAGTACTGCATCGTGTCGACGCAGTTCTGAAGCAGGGTCATCCGCATCTGAGCCGCGGCGTCCATCGACCGCACGTTCTGCTCGAATTTGCGGTCCTTGACCTTCAGCGCAACGATGTACTCGTCCTCATCCACGACGAGGAACGCCTCGAATTCCCCGCCTAGCCCGTCGCTCGACTGCATCACGAGTCCGCAGGCCTCGTCGATTGCCTGCTCGATATTGTGAACGAAATCGGAGTCGAAACCCGCCTCCTCCGCGAGTTTCTTCCCGACCCTCCGCAGCGGCTCGATGTACTCGACGCTTATCGGGAACCGCACCTCGATCTTCTTCGGCGCCACCGTCAGGAACGCCTTGACCTTGCCCTCATCGCTCGCGCTGTAGAAGACGCCGCAGTTCGGGCAGCGGTACTTGCCTGGCTCATCGACCCTGAGCCGCTTCGTGCAGCCCGCGCACGAGAACTTCAGCGGGAAGCCGAGATGGGACTTGTCCGCATGCACTTCCTCGGACGGTCCGTCCTCTCCCGGCGTGTAAAGCTCAGCCTCCAGAGGTTCTAGCACCTCCGCCTCCGACACCGGCTCCTTCTGTGAAATACGGTTTCTCTGCGCGCGCGCGATCGCCTTTACGCACTCCTGCTCGGTGGCGTGGAACGTGAAAAGGCTTTCCAGCCCGAGCATGCCGAACATGGTCCGGACCTTGTCGGAGACTTCGTAGAGTTCTAGGCTGCCGTCACGGTCCTGCATCTGGTCGGAGCATTTGATCAGAACGCCCATCGCGGAGGAATTGACGTAGTTCAGCTTGCCGCAGTTGATTATGAGATACCTCGTCCCCATCTTGAGAAGACGGGTCATTTCTTCCTCGAACATCAGCGAGGACGTGGCGTCGATGCTTCCACGGGGTTCGCAGACGACCGCGTAATCCCCGCCGGGGACTTTCACTTTCTTGCTGACAATTTTAAGCGAGGCCATCAGGTTAGATTGTACTCTGAAGACGAGGATTCAGGGGCAGGTGCGATATCGCCAGATTGGACCTTGAAATATTTCGAATCTCCCGTAATCTCGAAACGGTCATAAGTATATGAGTTAGTGAAAGAACGTCAAGGTGAAAGGGTTGGTGTGCGAGGTAGAAGTTTTTTACTTTCTTCTCAAAAAACCATGTTAGAATCTAACTCGAATGGTAACTGAAGGCGTCAATATTTATTGTTATACTTAAAGGTCGATTTAATGGCGGCTGACTCCAAAGCCGATATATGACCTTGGCGGTTAGAGGCTCCCTGAATCTATAAGTGAACGTCGATGAATGACAATCCTGGAAAGAATAGCGGCGGCGATGGCGACGATCTTCTTGCGGGCATGATGAGCGATCTGGAAGGACTCAGCGAGGAGGACCTGAAGGCGTTCAATCTCGATCCGACGCTTCTCCGCGGCGGGAATACGAACGGAGAAGACGCGCTCGAAAAAGAGATGCTGTCCGAGCTTGAGGATCTTGCGCTTACCGAGGCTGAAGGTCCGTCCGCGCCGACGCTTTCGGACGTCCGCGGGGGTGGCGGCATCCCCGCAAGGGACAAGAGCCGGGTGTCGGTGAAGGGAATCGTCCCGAAGCCCGAGAAAAAGAAGAAGAAAAAGTCGAGCGACACGCTTCGAGTCGTGAAGCCAGAGGACGTTCCACCTCCGCCGGTTTCGAAGAAGGCGTCCGGTTCCGCGAGTTCGAGCACTTTGGACGCGCTGGGACTTCTCGACGAAAGCGAGGTCAACAGCACCGAGGAAGTCGATTCCGCGTACTGGGTCCCGGACGGCGAATCCGCGGCGCCTTCCGTCGCTCTGGAGAAGAAATCGAAGAAGTCGACCGACAAATTGAAACCGGCCCGCGACAAGGATACCGGAAAGCTCGAAAAGAAGCGGAAGGAGACGACGAAGCTAATCGAAAACAAAAAAGCGGAGGTTCTCGATAAGGAGGCCCGCGCCAAGTCGGGAAGGCAGAAGTCGAAGAAGCAGCAGCGGGTTATCAAGGCGGAGGTAGATTCAGGCGAGTACAGACTTCCGCCGAAAAACGCGGGGCTGAACACCCGCGAAGTGAAGATTTCGAAATCGCTGCGGGAACTCGCGAAACTCGAAGGCGACGAAGCGAGCCTTTTCGACGACGAATTCCTCGATCAGTCGGACGACCTGATTCTGCGAAAGGTCGATCTCGAGGCGAAGGGTCTCGACGCGTCGGACACGCTCGCGCCGGGCACGATCCTTTTCGAGGATCTTCAGTCGGGAAAGGCGGATATCGACGTCGACGAATTCGAATTCGACGGCGACGCCATCGAGAAAGACGTCGAAGATGAAAAGGACGAAGAGGATTCCGGGGAGAGCGATGGGAATCTGGAGGACGCGCCAGCGGAGGACGAGCGGATCGAACTCGATGCAGCCGAGGTAGATTTCGAGGTGAAGTCCAAGTGGGCTGGCGAAGACGACGAGGAGACTTCCGACGATAGCGATGGAGAAAACCTCCCGACCATCGACTTCTCCGGCATTGCCCAAGCGAAGCCTATAGCCGGCGTACAGAAAGCTATCCACGATCTGAACGATCTCAGGCTGGATCACGAATTCAAGGATGCCGAGGAGGAGGTAGACATTCACACCGCGCTCGGCATCGAGAACACTTCCGCGGAGGAAGATCGCTCTGCCTCGTCTCCGTCACAGGATGATGACGTCAGCCTCGATATAGGCGAAGACGCAGGATTTTCGCTCGACATTCCGGATGAGGACGAGGCCCCGAAGCCTCGCGCCGTAGCGAAGAGCGCGCCGAAGTGGGAAGAGGACCTGGTTCTCGACGATTCAGCGGACGAGGGTGATCTGGTCGAAGCTCCGGAGCCAGTTATCGAGGACGAAGTCGAAAACGTGCCCGCTCCCGCGGAAATGAATGTGAACGCGAGGAAGCGCGCGAATGAACATAACGTGGAAAGCGACGCCTCGCTCGACGGATTCGAGTTCAGTTTCGACGGCGAGGAGATCGAAACCTCGCCCGCCGATCTGACCCTCGACGCGTTCGAAAACGTGTTCGCGGAAGCAGACGTGGATGTCGAGATGGACGACGCGCTGCTCGACGTGCCTCCTCCGGTGGACGAATCCGCGCTGCGCGATCTGCCTCCGCCCGTGGGCGAAGACGCGGACTCCGCGGACGATGATGACGATGACTTCGATGACATCGAAATTGAAGACGAGGAGTCGATCGACGTCCAGAACTTTATCGATTCGAAGGCTCATCCGAAAAAGGACTCTCCGAGGAACGGACCCTCCGCAGCGATAACGAAGCATCAGAGCACGAAGGAACTTCCGAAGGTTCAGAAGTCGGAGCGAAGCGCCGGGCTGGAACGACTCCGTGCCTCGCCTCCTCCGAAGGTTGCACAGCGCGAGCAGTTCCTTGCGCCGAGCAGGTCCGACCTCGACGAAAGCGCGTTCGGCGCTCCGGAGCAGGTTCCTTCGAACCTTCTCGGCGCGACGCGGGCGAACTACAGCCGCATGTCCGACCGCGTGTTCGTCGGAAGCGAACGCAGGCTTGGGCTGAAACTTCCCGCGCCTCGCCCGAAGTACGGCAACCTCGCAGGCGGCTTGTCGGTGGGCTACATCGGCGCGACCGTCTGCCCTCGAAACGAAAGCCTGATGAGCGCGGAAGATCTCGAACAGGAGCGCGCCGCGGAGCAGTTCGCGAAGCACCCGAAGCATCACCGCGAGTTTGCGGAAAAGGTCAGCGACCTTCTGACCACCACGGACGCGGGCAAAACCGTCACCGTGCGAGAGTTCATCGATATCGGCCTCGACGAGATCATCCCCCGCGACCATGGCCCGAAGGAAACGGAGGCCGCGCCGCTTATGGACCCGCGTAACCCGAACGAAATCCGCGTGCTGAAACGAAAGTCGAAGCCGAAACCCATCGCGGCGGAAAAGGTCGAGGAAGAGGAGTTCCGGCGGGGCATTCTGAACCGCGCCGCGAAACTCGCGTTCGAGTGGATACAGTCCCAGCGCGACAGTCGTCCGACGCCCGCATTGCTTTTCGACAACGAAATCTTCCGGATCATCGCCGTCAGAAGTTAGCGCTGAGGATCAATCCGAATCTTAACAGCATATAGTCAGATTTTCATTTCACGCTGTAACACCGGCGCGAGCTCGCGTGAAAGGCATCTCGTCCCACGTTCTGCCTCCCAGAATTCGCCCGGCTTTCTTCTTGTTTACGCCGCCCCATTGCTTAAAAAAGAACGGAACACTCGCTTTGTTGCACTGGTCCCGTATGTCTATTACCCAGTCTTCATGCATTTGCCGAGACCCTGGACCGGACTCGCCGCCAACTATTACCCAGTTTATTTCTTCAAGAATCAAGTTTGGGAGCGGACCGAGAAGTGGTTCGAGCGACAGGAATTTTATGTTCGCGCCAGTTCCGCGTAGATCGGCAATTCGATGATAATAACGTTCTGTTTCTACGCTCACTCCCATCCAAATATGATCTGCCCAAGGAAGTTTATCGCTCAGTTCTATAAGTCTGTCCGATCTCTTTGTGAGAACTTGATACTGATGCCAATCAGCCCTATACATAACGTCGAAGACCTTTTTGATATACTCATATGGAACGTCGTGGTGAAAAAGGTCGCTCATCGAATTAACGAAAATGACTTGAGGTTTTTTCCACCTAATAGGTAGGTCAAGTGCGTGTTCCTGGATAGTTAAATCGAACCCATTGACATAATTTGGCTGACCCATCGCTTGCAGTCGTCCAGCCATACGCTCTGCATAGCAGTTTTTGCAGCCAGGACTAATTTTCATGCACCCGGTTACCGGATTCCAAGTAGATTCGGTCCATTCAATGGTAGATTTGGCACCCAAAAAATCCTCCTCGTTTATCCTTGATGGAAAGTTACGACTACGTTATCTCCAAAAGTTCCTTTACGATGTTTGCCGACAGTTATTTTTCCGTCCTCTTCTAGAGTCTTCAAAACGTCCTTATAGTTCTTTTTTATATAGGGTCGATCGACATTATGCTGCTGGTATATCTCCTCCATTGTCAATTTCTGGCCGGCAAACTCACCGAGAAGCATTTCCGCAAGATCATCGAGCGGTCTAGACAGATTAAAGAGTAGCAACTGTTTCAACTTAGTTCGTCCATCTACTGGATTATATTCAAAAGAAGGGACGCCCTGTTCATTACTGGAGCATTCCTTCGCCATGATTTCCTTCATTATTTCGTAACCCTTGAAACCTTTGCTTACGAAGATCAGGTGATGACTCGTTCGTGAACCCCGGTCATCTCTAAAGCGAAACGGCAGTACATATCGTGGGCCTAAGTCCTGGAGGGACTGGCAGAGTTCATCGATCACGATTATTTCTCTGTCGGATGAAGTCAATTTGCCGCTGCCAAGTCGAGCTCGTATTTCGTCAACACGATCTGGCCCAAACAGCGCTTCCACGTGTGGTTTTACTGCTTCGTTGTTTATCCCCATATTGATACGGTTGTAATTGAAAAAGAAGATGCAATCGCACCCCCAATCCTTCAGCACGCTGTTCACTAGTCTTAGCGAGAGTCCTTTGTACCACCACGGATCGACAAAAAAGAGCGTTGGGACCAGTGACATCTTCTCGAACATCTTTACGATCTCTTCTCCGACCTCCTCCGTGTATATTTGCGGCTTAAATTTTAGCGCGTCTATACCTTGAAGGCCGTCGATTTCGTCTTGAAGAGAACTGGTATTCGAAGGATCCTTGTCGTTAAAAACGGTAACTAGACGCTCGCGCAATACTTCGTCTTGAAGGGCTTTCTCGAGAACTATTATTGGCGTTGATTTAGTGCCGTCCCTGTAACGTCCAGGCCCCGCAAAGAGATCGATATAAGCTAGCTTCTTAACGGAGTTCGCACGATATCTGTTTTGCGCTCCCACCATCACGCTAGCCCAAGCGCTAAAGTATTTTGCCACGATCATGGATTTGACCTGTGACTGATCCTTACTTTCTTCGAAAAAACTGTTGTTAGCCGACATATGGATGCTCCACGTATTTTATCGTATATAAGACACGCGAAATGATATCCTATTTATCTGCAATTATAACAAATAATAAATTTGTTATAATTCGTAGACGGCACGAATAAAATGTTAAAGCCTCTGGAATCATGATCGAACGTGGAACGTCGAGGATCGCGGCGAATCGCATAGCGCTTCAGTTGCCGGGCGAGTTCAGTCGGCTGTTCGAGATGTCGCGATCGACGGAGCCGTCCGCGCCGAGGTCTATGCGCACGCTCGACCAGTCGAGGCCGATCGTGTCGACCACGATTACCGCGCTATGGTGGTCGCTCGTTATCTCGACTGTGCGATCGTTCAATCTGATGCTGAGCGATCCGGCTGAGACGTCGATTTCGAAATACACCTGATCCTGTATCGAAAGGTCGCACTTTCCGATCGTGAGCGTCGTCCCCGCCTCGACCGTCATTTTGAAAAACCCGAACACGAACAGCGTCGCCTCGGAGTTGAGCGAGGTCCGCATATCGACGCCGCTTTCGATGGTCAGGCCCGACCTCGCCTCCGCGAAGACCGTGGACTCGATTTTTTTGTACTCGAGTTTTCCGATGAGCTGTTCGACGCTGATGACGCTTAGGCTCCGTTTCACGAGTCTGTCGATTTCATCCGACGCGTCCGCGAAAAGCGGATGGTCCGCAAGGACGATTTCTCGCACCATCCGGAAATCCTCGATGGCTTTCGTGGTCTCTGCGAGGTCGCGGTAGACCTGCCCGCGCTGGAAGTAAGTCTGCGGATCGCCAGTGCGCATAGTTATAGAGTTGTCGAGATAGCCGAGCGCGATCAGGTTGTCGCCAAGCATCGAGCACAAAAACGCGAGGCTTTTGAAGCTCTCGGCAAGCTCCTTCTTCTTTTGGCGCAGGTCGTCGTCGACGACGTCGCGCTGGTGCAGTATCGCGGCTTTGTACTCCTGCGCGCCGACGGTGAAGTACTGCGCGGTGAGTTTTTCGCTTTGCTTAGTGAGCGCGTCCACGCTTTCGAGCCATGCGTTCGCGAACTTTTCGAGGTGCGTGCGCGCTTCCCGCGCGAGTTCGAGTTTCTTCGCTTCGTTATTTTTATAGTACTCGAGGTTCATCAGCAGGAGCAGCATCGAACTTCTAAGCTGGTGGGCGCGGACGTAATCCGGGTTCAGTTCGACGACCTTGTCGAGGTTATTTCGCATTCGCACTGAGCGATCTTCGATAAACTTCCTGATCCACTCGAGGTGCGCCTCGTAGCCGGCGACTTCGAATGCGCGGAGGACTCTGTCCACCTTCGTCGCGACGATGTCCGCGTCCTCGCGGGAATAAAGGTACATGAATTCGTCGTACTCCGACTGCTTCAGGTACGCGCCCCAGAAGTACGGGTACGTCAGCGCCTCCGGAGTCGCCGTTTCGAGAGCGAGGAGCTGCGCCGCGGGACTTCCGACCACGCTTTGATGCCGCTGCTCGGTGAAAACGAGCTGCTTGGACTTCAGATGCTCGATAAACTGCTGGAACCGCGGAAGCGACTCGTCAAGCTCGATGTAATCCGCCTCGTACAGCGTATCGGCGCTGCGAAACCGCCCGAGAATCTTGATCATCTCCTTCATCCCGAGTACATCGGAGTACTCCTGCTCGTAGTCGCGGATTTCCTTCATGAAGCAGCTCGAAAGTCCGTACCACGCCTCCCAGGCGCCGGTATCGATCTCGCGGGTTATGTGCCTGAAGCATTCCGTGGCGTTCATCTCAGGCGCGTCGGTTTTAGAAATGTGCCCGAGGAAGTAGAGCGACCAGCCGCGGATGTTCCACGCGGTGACGTTGTCCTCCTCTAGCTCGATTGCGCGCTCCGCCTGATCGAGGGACCTTGCGTAGTCTTTGCTTCCGTAGTACAGCACCGCGCGATCGACGTAATTCGCCGGGTCGTACGCGCTCGAAGCGCACGCGCCGAAAATCGTCGTTGATAAAAGGCACGGGATCAGTATAGTTTTTATCATCAGGCGGCTTTCAATGGATAGAGTGCGTCGCGGGCAGATCCTATTTCCGGTTTGTCATAGTTTTATCATGATAAATGAAACCAGCGAGAATGTTGAACCGAAAGCGGCTTCGCTTGCTCCGTTTTTCTGGAGCGGGCTTGTCGTCACCACTGTCGCGCTTTCCATCGCCGTTTTCAACACGGTGTTCACCGACTACGACGGCGAAACCAAAATCCAGGAAGGACAGCGCTACTTCGATCGAAGCTGCAACGGCTGCCACGAGGTCGACGGCCGCGGCGGCGCCGGCGGCGGGCACGGACCGTCGCTGACGGGCTACGGCGCGACACTGAAGATGCGGTTCGAGAGCGACGAGGCCGCGCGGAATTTCCTGCGGGAAAAGATTCTCGATCCCGCAATGCACGCGTCGGAAGACAACGTCGACTTCCGGAACCTCGAGGCGGAGAGCACGCTGCGCACGGACATCGAGCTTGAGCCGGTGATAGACTACGTTCTCAGCCTCGATAAGAACAAGGGAGTAGGGAGTAGGGAGTAGGGAGTAGGGAGCAGGGAGCAGGGAGCAGGGAGCAGGGAGCAGGGAGCAGGGAGCAGGGAGTAGGGAGCAGGGAGTAGGGAGTAGGGAGTAGGGAGCAGGGAGTAGGGAGTAGGGAGTAGGGAGTAGGGAGCAGGGAGCAGGGAGTAGGGAGTAGGGAGTAGGGAGTAGGGAGTAGGGAGTAGGGAGTAGGGAGTAGGGAGTA
>JANLHZ010000052.1 GCA_024653775.1 Planctomycetota bacterium
CTTCCGCCATCGTCCGTGTTTCCACGGGCAAGATGCCCGTGCCACACCCAGAAATCCAGGTAGACGCTTCAATAAGGCGTGGTTCACCGAACGTTCACGTTTCGAATCCGGCGAAATGCTTTGCGCCGGTCCACCCCTGACCATATCATTCGTGTTGGATCGAAATCGTGCCGTAAAAGGAATGCGCTATGAACATCAACGCCAGCATTGTCGATCAGCGGTTAATCGGAATTATAAATGACTATCCGACACTGTTGCCGGGTGGCGACGAGATCGGAAAGAAATCCAAGGCATTCGTTCTCCTCTGCATTTCTACTTGTCTGGATATTTCTATCGAGGAAGCCAGCGAACTAGTGACCGATGGAGGTAACGACGCAGGTGTCGACGGTTTATATGTAGGCGTTCCGGAAGATGGACAGTTTGTCGTTACAATTTTTCAAGCGAAGTATAAAACCAGGAATCTTAGCGGCGACTCTAATTTTCCTGAAAACGGAGTCCAAAAAGCGGTGGATACCGCGCGAACGCTTTTCGATCCTTATCGAGATGTCGCTCTGAACGACAGAATCGAACCGAAGATCGAAGAAGTCAGGTCCTTGATCCGCGACGGGTATATTCCAACCGTTAGAATGATGTTTTGCAATAATGGCGCAAGATGGATTTCACAGGCAGAGCTTTCGATTAAAGCCGCGAAAAAGGAGTTTGGCGATAAAATCGAATTTATACATTTCAACCACGATTCGATCGTATCGATTCTTCAGACTCAAAAGGCAGTCGATGCTAGTTTGACTTTCAGCGGAAACTCGATTGTAGAGGACATGAATTATCTCCGGGTGATGATTGGCCGAGTGTCGGTTAGAGAGATTCACCGTCTTTTCAATGAACATGGCGACAGGTTGTTGCAGCGGAACATACGTCGGTATCTCGGTCTTCGCGCAAACCGGGTGAACACAGCTATCAGTGAAACTCTTCGCAGCACAGATAAATCCGACAATTTCTATTTTTATAACAACGGGATCACCTTGGTCTGCGACAAGTTCGATTTTAACGCATTCCAGAAAGACGACCGCGTTGTACAGTTCAAAAACTTGCAAATTATCAATGGCGGCCAGACTTGTAAGACAATTCAGGAAACACTTAATGAGGCTGGAACGACAAATATCGCGGGAAATTCCTGCGTAATGATACGCGCATATCAGCTTTCCGAATCCAATAAGGATTTCATACTAGATATTACATTCGCGACCAACAGTCAGAATCCGGTGGATCTGCGCGACCTCCGGTCGAACGATGAAATTCAAAAACAGCTTGAAATAGGTATTGCCGACCTCGGATACGAATATAAGCGCCACAGGGAAGAAGGTCTGATCGGTTCGAAATCCATAACGCCATCGGTTACTGCCGAAGCGGTCTTGTCCATCTGGCGGAAAAGACCGCACCAGGCAAAATTCAGGCGGAGCGAACACTTCGGAAGACTATACGAAGATATCTTCTGCAATTTGAATGCGTCCCAGGCGTTGATAGCGGTAACGATTTTCAGGTTCGTGGAGAACGAACGGAAGAAATCGACGCAGCCGGTTTTTTTGGTTTACGCAGCGCACTACATTTCAATGTTGGTAGGACGAAGTCTGCTCGAAGACGTCGGCGTCGGACTCGATCGTCTGACCCATTTGAATTTCAAGGATGCGCTCGACAAGTTCGAGGATAAAAAATCTAAATATTTTGATGACGCGGTGAAAAGTATCGATACAGCGCTGAAAAAGTGTTACGGCGAGAGGGAGGTTTCGTTGCAGCAGCTTTCAGCTACGTTCAGACGAAGCGACCTACTTGAAATGCTGTTCCGATGAACGAATCACTTCAAAACGACATAATCGGAAGTTTCGGGGAGGGATCGTATTCGCAGAGCGAGGCGGTGCTACAAGCCTACGCGCGGGACTGCCTGCCTCTGACGACGCGGCTGATGCTTTCTGGCGCAGTGAGCGATCCGCCCGCGGCTGTGATTCTGCCGGAAAATGCGGACGACGTCGCAAAAGCGTTCGAGATTTCTCGCAAGCACGAAGTCCCGATTGTGTGCTACGGCGGCGGCTCCGGAGTCTGCGGCGGCGCGGCGGCTGGAAAAGGCTGGATCGTGCTCGACGTCAAACGGATGGACCGCATTCTGGAGATCGACGAGGTTTCGCAAACCGCGACCGCAGAGACCGGCATCAACGGCGCGCTGCTCGAAGAGAAGCTGAACGCGCGCGGCTACACCCTAGGGCACTTTCCTTCGAGCATTATGTGCAGCACTCTCGGCGGCTGGCTCGCGGCGCGCTCCAGCGGGCAGATGTCTACGAAGTACGGAAGCATCGAGCATATGTGTATCGGTCTCGACGCGGTGATGTTCGACGGCTCGCGTTACAGTTCCGCGCGGGTGCCGCGGACGTCGCTCGGACCGGACTTCAAGGAACTGCTCATCGGAAGCGAAGGCACCCTCGGCGTAATCACGAGCGCAACTCTGAATCTGAAGTGTCTGCCGGAGTCGCGGGAGTTTCGCGCGTATCATTTCGCGTCGCTCGCGGACGCGATAGCCGCGATGCGCGGAATTCTGCAGGCAGGGATCAAACCTTCGGCGATGCGTTTGTACGACAAGCTCGACACGCGGATTTCGAGTCTCGGCAAGGAGCATAGCGAAGACAAGAAGCCGTCGCCGGTGAAAGCGGTAGCGAAGTTCGTTCGCGAGCACATGCCGTTCGTTTACACGGAAGCGCTCGAGAAGGGCTTCGACAACGCGCGGCTCCTGAACGAGCTTGCGGACAGGTACTCGAAGGCACTGCTGCTGATTCTCGTGTTCGACGGCGCGGTCGAAATCGCGAAGGCGGAGGAGGCGAAGGCGCGCGCGATCGTAGGAACGCGCGGAGTAGACCTCGGTCCGAAGCCCGCGGAGGACTGGCTGAAAAAGCGCTACGACGTCAGTTTCAAGCTCAGCCGGGTGTTCGAGATCGGCGCGTTTGCAGAGACGCTCGAAGTCGCGACCACGTGGGCGAACCTCGAGAATCTGTACGCGAAAGTGAAGGCCGCGCTCGCGGAAAGCGCGATCGTGCTCGCGCATTTCTCCCACGCGTACAACTCAGGCTGCAACATCTATTTCACCTTCGCGGCGTACGAGCCGGCGCCAGCGAAGGTGGAGGAGCTTTACTACGATCTCGTCGAACGCGCGCTGTCGGCGTGCCACGACGTCGGCGGCACCGTTGCGCATCATCACGGCGTCGGCTACACGAAGCGCAAGTGGATGAGCCTCGAACACGGTCCCGCGGAGCGAATGCTGCGCGCGATGAAGCGGGAGTTCGATCCGAAGAACCTTCTGAACCCCGGAAAGATGATTTCGGACTAGCTTCAGTAGCCGAGATCGATAAGCCAGCGGGAATCCGCGCGCGTCATAGGGAGAGCGAATATCGACTGCTCCGCTGGGCCGGGTCCGCGGCGGAGAGTGAGGGCGCCGCTCTGGTCGTCACCTGCGAATTCGACGACTTCGGCGCGAAGGAGTTCGCTCCGAGAGATTTCGAGCGCGCGGGCGAACACGTCGAGCGGGATGTTCCGTTTGAACTTCTGCGAGCAGCAGTCGTACGCCCGCTCGAAGTCGCGGACTCGCACGAAGCTGACGAATGAGGAGAAGCAGCCCGTGACGGTCGAAAGCGCGAACCCGACCTCGAAGTCAGCGCCGGTGAGTTCGAGATAGAGTGCTTTCGCCTCCTTCGACCTCGCGGCTTCCGGGTACAGCGTAAGCTGCGCGGAAACGAGTTCTATCGCTTTCTCGGTCTCTCCAAGATTTTTATGGCAGAGGGCACAGTAGTAGAGCGCGCCTTCGTGATAAGGCGAACGCGACCCGTTCGAGTTGAACCGATCGAGAAGTTCGTCGAACTTCTCAGTCGCCGCGGAAATGTCGCTCTCGTATAGATCGAGCGCTTCGAGGAACAACGCGATCTCCTCGCGCTCTCTTGCAGCGGACCCGGCGCTCTCCTCGGCGACCAAAACTCGCGAGGCGAAAAGCGCCGCGAACAGGGCGCAGAAGGCAAGCAGCGCGAACGGAATTGTTTTTGGGCGAGCTTTCATCTGAAGACAGGTTACAAAACCTTCGCTGAAAGCAGAATCAATTTCGCGAGAATGTTCGAACCGACGCGCACGCGACCTCGTTTGAATTTCACGAGGGATGGAACTTTCGATTCAGGTAAGCCGCTCGTCATCAGACGAAGCGCGGGCGGAGAGATTCTATGCCGCGAAAAAAGAAATCTGACGACAAGAAATGCGCTAGCGCGAAAATGGATATGACGCCTATGATCGACGTCACGTTTCTGCTGCTGGTATTCTTTTTATGCGCGACCAAGTTCAAACAGCTTGAGCGGAGGCTCGACGCGTTCATTCCGAAGGATGTTCCGAGTCAAGGCGGAGAGCCGCCGCCGCCGTTTGTCGATCTCGACATAAAGGTGCGGACTGTTACGCGCGAGGGCGAAACGATTCCGCGGGTAACGATCCTGAATGACGAAATCGACGCGAGCTACAACTGCGGCGATCCGTCCGCGTACTGGGCAGCGGTTGGCGAGACGCTGCGCGGGTACAAGGACGGTCCGTTCGAAAAGACCGTCATCGACGCGACGGACAACTGCGCGTGGGAATTCGTCGCGCTCACGCTCGATCAGTGCATCGCGCAGAAGCTGAAGTCCGTCACCTTCGCGGCGAAGCGGTGATCTCGTCGATCAGGTTTTCCATCCGGTCGACCACCGCGGACAGCCGGAAGTTCGATTCCGCGTATTCGCGCATTTGGCGGTCGATTCCAGGAGTCGAGCATTGTCCCGCGAGCATCTCGCGAATCTTCGACTCCACCGCTTCGACTTTGGGAGCTTCGATCAGGAACTCCTCTCCGAGACCGGATAGGACTTCGACGGTTCCGCCGAGCTTCGTTCCGATCGCGGGAGTCCCGCTCGCGAGAGCTTCGACAGTGACAAGCCCGAAGCCCTCGAGTTCCCGCGTGGGCAGCACGAACAAGTCCGCGGCGCGGTAGAGCAGCGGGAGATCGGTTTCGTCCACGAAGCCGAGGAAGTTGATTCTATCGTTGGCGGACGATTTTCGCGCGCGATCTTCGAGTTCCGTTCGCGATGGTCCGTTCCCGCCAATCAGGAGCCGAGCGTCCGGAAAATCGCTTGCGAGGTTTTCGAAGGCGCCAAGCAGCAGGTCGATCCCCATCCGCGGCTCGATGCGTCTGATCGTAAGAATTATTCGTCCGGATTCATCGAGTCCGAGCTTTCTGCGCGCTTCCTTCTTCGGGACTTCGATCCCGAACTTTTCGAGATCGACCCATCCGCCGATTTTTGTGCAGCGTCCCGCGGGAACTTCCGGATGGTATTGCGCGAGCATTCCGCGCATGTATTCGCTCAGCGTCACGATGCGTTCGCTTTTCGAAAGCCCCACCGATTCGAGGTGGTTCCGGAACTTTCCGCCGAGGCTGAGGCTCAGGAACCTGCGCAGTTTCGTTCCCGATCGTCCCGCGCGCGCCGCGTGCTCCGCCTGCCAGGGCGAGTGGAAAACGTAGAGCCAGGGCTTCCGGCACGCCGAGCGTACCCGCGCGATGGAGCTTGCCGAATGCGGGCCGTTATGAAGCCAGAGGTCGGGATCGACGCCTGACTCGAGCGTCCGCGCGAACTCGCGGTAGCTTCTGCGGAGCAGCCTGAAGTAGCTGTAGCCGCCGCCGGTGGTGACGGTTCCGGGCAGCGCGACGAAAGTGTGGAACCGGACACCGTCGATTGTCTCTCCGGTTTTCGGGCCAGTTTCGTTGACTGCGCTAAGGAAGTGGACCTCGTGGCCCCTGCGCGCAAGCTCCCGCGCGGGATCGAAAAACGCCCGTGTCAGGCCCGGGTGATAAATGTCGGAAACGCAGACTATCTTCAGTTTGCGCAGCATTCGTCATCGCCTCGCCGCGGCGCTATTCGCCTTGATAGACCTCGAAACCGTGACGCCCGCAGTCACCGGAAGGCAGACGATGTCGGCTAGCAGACTGATCGGAACGTCGATGAAGAGACCGATGGTGATCAGCGAGCTTGTGAAGTTCTGGAACCAGTAGGTTTTGAAATACTCGATGTCCTTCCGGACTCCGCTGAAGACGATGTTCGGGGTATGCGCGCCGTCCCATTCGGCTTTGAGCGAGAGCGTCGTGCCGCAGCCGGAAGTCGTAACGAGCAGTAGCAGCGCGAGCATCAGCGACAACATACAGCCGGCAAAGCGGGAAGGCTTTTTCATAGACGAACCTCATTCTGAAGACGCAAGCGACAAAACCTACTGCATAGAGAAGGCGACTTTGATCGCGTTATAAGGCACGGGATTCGTAGAGACGGTGAGCGCCTTCTCGAAATCCGATAAGTCGAACGTGTGGGTGAGAAGCGGGCCGCCTATGACGTTGCCCGACTTTATGGCCTTGATGATAAAATTGAACGCGTGGTCGGGCTTTCCGAAGGCCGACTCGATCGCGTGGCTGTGCGCGCTCACGAGGGTCAGCTCCCTGAAAAAGAACGGCGACCAGTTGATAGACTGAAGGTGCCTGTGGCGACTCATAACTACGTTTCCGCCGGGTTTGGCGACGCGCATTGCAAGGTCGAGTCCGGAGTCGGTTCCGGTCGTCTCGAAAACGAGGTCGAAGCCTCCCGTGAGCATCAGGCCGAACTCGTCGATTTTCGCGACGTCCGATTCGACGATCGCGGCAACCTCTTCGAGACCGTCGCTGACGTCCTCGAAATGCCGGACGATGAAGTCCGCGCCCGCGTCCCAGAGCCAGTCCGGGGTGTGCGGGAAGTTCCCGATGACGATGACGCGGTCCTTATAATCGAGGTAGCGCAGCATCGCTGTGATAGCGATGGCGCAGACGCCGCTTCCGACGACTGCGATCGTCTTCGGCTCCTTTGCCAGACCGCGCAGACACGCGTGGAGCGCGTCCGCGTAGGTCGGAATGAGCATCGCGGTTTCCTTCGAAATCTTGTGGCTGATTTTCTGGATTCGGGTCCTGTGCGCGACTGTCTCTTGCGCCCATCCCCCCATGAATGCGCTCGCCCCGATAGCGAACCCGCCGTGGCGTCTGGAGCCGTCGCGGGCGTAGGGGAGTATCGGATCGATGAGCACGCGGTCCCCCTCGCGATAGCTCTGAACGTCCGCGCCGGTCTCGACAATGAAGCCGATGACCTCGGTCCCCGGAATTACGGGCGGCACCGCGGCGTGGTGCTTCGAACCCTCGAAAATCGCGGGCAGCGATTCGACTTCGTAAGAGTCGATCCCCGCGATTTCGACCTCGATCCGCACCCAGTTCGAGTCCGGAAGCTCCGGCCGCGGCAGTTCCGCGAGCTGGAAATCCGGCCACGAACTCCGCTGACGGTTCCATGAAAACTTCTGCAGCGTGCGCGAAATGATGCTTTCGTCTTCGACGTGTCTGTAACTGAGGGCTTGCATTTGACCATCCTGCTCGAGCGAGGAAATTCAAGTATTGAGGATCGCAAGGGAAGAGTCAAGGGCAGAGATGCAAAGCGACCTAACAACGAGGCTCGAATTTTAGAATTTTGATTTCCGATTTTAGAGTCTGATGTACCATCCATTCTCGATTCGATTTCGAACAGCAGCGAAGATCAAGTCAATAGATGGACGCAACGGAGACAAAACTGGACGACAGACCGCTGGTGTTTGCGGTCCCGAGCAAGGGATCGCTCGAAAGCGACTGCCTTGACTACCTGAGGAAACGCGGAATCAAGGTCAGGCGCGAATCCTCGCGGATTTACCAGGGAAGACTTTCGTTCGAACAGGCGACCGGGGAGCCGGGCGCGACGGTGTTCTTCCAGCGTCCGGCGGAAATCGTCCAGAAACTCCACACGAGAGAGATCGACGTCGGCATAACCGGATTCGACCTCGCCGAGGAGTTCAGACTCGGATCCCGCAGCCACGCGAAGATGATCGCCAAACTCGGCTTCGGCAAGGCAAATCTCGTGCTCGCGGTGCCGAGCTGCTGGATCGACGTCAATTCGCTCGCTGATTTACGGCGTCTCGCGCAGGGTTACTACCGCAAGGGGGACTCGCTGAAGGTTGCGACGAAGTTCGTCCACCTGACCCGCGAGTTCTTCGCCCGCGAGGGTTTCGAGGGGGTGAGTATCCAGAGCAGCGAGGGCACGACGGAACTCGCGCCGCAGGTCGGTTTTGCGGACATAATCGCTGATCTGACGAGCACGGGCACGACCCTTCGCGAAAATCATCTGAAGACCATCGCGGGCGGAACCATACTCGAAAGCGAGGCTTGTATCTACGTCAGCCCCGCGAACCTCCTTGGCGAGAAGACGAAGCTCCGCGCGCTCCGGACTATACTCGAGCTGATCGAATCGCATAACCGCGCATCGGATGTGATGGAGGTAAGATTCCGCGTTTCGGTGAAGGAGGAGGAAGCGCCAAGGGCGCTGCTTTCGAAAATCGAGAAGATGTGCAGGTTCATCGAGAGTCCTTCGTGGTCGAACGCAGTGGAGGAGAGCGTCATCGAGGTCAGCGCGCTGATCGACAAGGGTCGGGTTCTGAAAACCCGCAACGTCCTCGCGGGCCTCGGCGGCAGAAGCATCCGCTTCTTCAAAGTGGACGAACGATTCGACGACGAAAGCCAACTTGTGAAGATTCTGGATTCCACGCTGCATAGTCGAGGTCTTTGAGCACAGATGCAATTGCGGATTGTGGATTTCGGGATTAAACTTACTCTGCATTCTGCATATTGCCCCCTGACAGCCAACAGCGCGCCAGATGGACCTTCCACAGATAATCAAGTACCTCGGATTCCTTTTCGGGATCGCGCTGCACACGATGGTCATTCTCGTGATTCTGCGAAGAAGGGAGAAGGAGCACGCGGAATGGATTTTCTTCTGCCTCGCGTGGGCAATGCTTCTCTGGTTCGGCGGGCAGACGATAGCGATGTTCTTCAGGCAGAGCGAGAACGTAGCCGTGCATCATCTCGTTCCGTGGATTTACCTCGTCAGCGGTCTCGGGCTGGTGCTTTCGCCAGGCCTACTGGTGCACGTGTTCTTCAGGTTCAGCACGCACCGATATACGTCGGTTTCGCCGGGGACGCGGAAGGTGATTCTGTTCCTGCTATACGCGCCGGTGCTGCTCTACGTTCCCGGAGTGTGGCAAATCCTCGAAGGCGTAGGCTCCGAGTTCCGCGACGTCGTAAAAGGTTATGTCAACACGTTCTCGTATCACACGCTGATGCTGTTCATCCTGTTCGCGCTGATCCTTCTGAACCACGCGCGAATCGTCCAGAAGCGCGACGAGCGTGTGTTCTTCAACGTGCTTGCGATCGTGATCTTCATCAACGCGGCGCTCATCTTCTGGACCTTCCCGATGGGAGCGTCCACGTACAGCTACGGCGGCTTCCTCGAAGCGTTCATCGTGCTTACCGGACTGCTTCCGACGGTCTTCTTCAGCTACTTCATCTTCCGCTATCCCGCGATGGAGAGCGTAATCCGGCAAGGGCTGCTCTATTTCTTGTACGCATTCATCATCCTCGCGGCGTACCATTACATCATCGTCGGCCTCGGTAACGAAATCCGCGAGAAGGACTTTCTCGATGAGCGCACCGTCGAACCTTTGCTGCTTCTCGTCCTGTTCGGATTCCTGCAGATCGTCGGCGCCGCGCTGCGCTATACCGCCATAAATCTGATGTTCGCGTATCGAAGGCTCGCGACAAGAGACGCGGTGCGAGAGCTTTCGCGCAGACTTTCATACTTCTCGAGAAGCGACCTCCAGACCTTCGTGCTGGAACTCGAAAAGCGCCTCGAAGAGCTACTGAAACTTTCGCCCGTGCGAATCATCCTGCTTTCTCCGAAGCGCGGTCCGGTGGGCTGGGTCAGCCGCGAGGATTTCGTCAGGAGCAAGGACTACGAAAACGTCGACGAGGTGCGAATCATACTCGCGACCTGGAAAGCGAGCGGTTACATTCCGATAGACCTTTTCGAGTTCCCGCCGCAGGGGGTAGAGCGCGCGCTGTCGAATCTGTCGAGCGAATACATCCTCCCGATCCGCGGAGAGCGCGACGTGTTGTTCGGGATTTTCAGCGCGGGCAGAAGGCCAATATATTCGCCGCTCGTTCCGGAGGAGAAAGAGCTGCTGCTGCTGCTCGTCAACCAGCTCGCGATAGTCATCGACCACCTCTATCTCACGGAGGAGATGGTTGGGCTTCAGCGCAGGATGGTCGAAAGCGATCAGCTTGCGAAACTCGGGCTGCTTTCCGCGAGCGTCGCGCATGAGGTCCGGAACCCGCTTTCGAGCATCAACGCGATCGTCTCCGCGATGCGTGATAGACTTCCGCAGGGCGACGCGGATCGCGAGGACCTCGAACTCGTCATAGGCGAGATAAACCGTCTCTCGCGAGTGGTGACGCAGCTCGTCGAGTATTCCCGCGGCAAGAAGAAGTCCTCCGGCGATCGCGGCGTTTTGATACGCGTCCTCGAAGACCTTCGCGCGCTCGTCAAGAACGAGGCCTCGCAGGCCGGCGCGACCTTCGAACTCGAATGCGCGGAGGATTGCCGGGAGATCGAAATTCCCGCGCAGGTGTTCGCGGACGCGCTGCTGAATCTGCTTTTGAACGCGTTCCAGGCGGTGAGTTCCGGAGGAAAGGTCTTCGTGCGCGCGCTTCTGAAGGAGCCGCACGCGGGGGAAAAGCTGCTTCGGATCGAAGTCGAGGACTCAGGGCCAGGTTTCCCGGCAGCGACGCGGGATATGGTCACGATGCCGTTCTATACGACGAAGCAGACCGGAACGGGGCTTGGTCTCGCGATCGTGGTGGACAGAATGAAGAGCATCGGGGGGAGGCTCGTGATCGAAGACGGCACGCCGACGGTGGTCGCGCTCGAATGGCGCGTCCCCGCGGAGGAGGCGTAGTTCATTCGTTCGTAGTGACACCTAAAGACACCGCTACGTTAGTAGTGTGCCCGTGAGGGCATCCGAACGACTTACGTCGTCACTACGAACCGAAAGTGACCGGCACGTCCCATCATTCGAGCACGAAAAAAAATCCGTAAACAAATGCGCTCTGCTATAAGCTTCAACAAGTATTGTTGCAACAAGAAGAAGCAGGGATTGGAGGTTCGAGATCGCGCAAAAACAGGTAAGTCCGGATGGCGTTTAACGAATGTCGGCGCTGCTGTTGCGAGTAACGATTTCGAACCACCCGGAGTCGTCAAGTTGCCGTCGAGTTTCTCCGGCGACGGGATGACTTCGGGTCCACCGAGGGCGCCCTCGATCCTTTCCCGCAACAAGCGGGAAGGAAAAAAGAAAGAAAGGCGGATCGAAGCGGTCGATAAAACATTACTATTTGCGTAGTCCAATTTGGAGTCCAAATT